>JAPOQA010000034.1 GCA_026710945.1 Chloroflexota bacterium | reverse complement strand
TACAAGAGCAACCTTCCTCAGAGCTAGACATGACTAGTACACATGTCATTCCGAACGAAGCGCAGCGAAGAGAGGAATCTAAGATGTTGAGCCTATTGGGCGACACGTTGCATGGGCCCTAGATTCCTCGCTGCGCTCGGAATGACATGATCTGTCAACACTGCCAATTTGGGAGAGAAGTCTGTCAACGAATTACTCAACACTTACAGTCCAGGCGAGGCGTGCCGGTTTGCCGACGCGAGCGTGGAAACAATCTAATGGTCACACGTGCGGAGCCCGGAAAGACAATCCGTTCATCCTTCGACCCTTCGACAAGCTCAGGACAGGCAAGCTCAGGACGAACGGGGGTATTGCTGCGCGAATTGATGCGCTCTTGTTCCAAAGGTGGTTGCATGTCCGTTGCAATTGCAGGAGAAACGGCGGAGCCCGGCAATGCGTGTCCGTTCGTCCTGAGCTTGTCGAAGGAAGAACGGCGTAGAGAGAGGCATTCGGTGGCTAGGCGACGGCACCTCAGCTAGACGCCGGTGCTGCCAAAGCCGCCGCGATCTTCAGTGCCAAAACTTGCCACCTCTTCCCACGTGACGCGCGGCACTGGGATCAGCAACGCCTGGGCGATTCGTTCGCCGCGCTCCACGGTTACCGGCGCGGACGTCACGTTATAGAAAAGGGCTTGGATCTCGTCGGTATCGCCGCAGTAGTCCTGGTCGATGATGCCGATACCGTTCGCTTTCAGCAGGCCCTTGCGCACCGGCGTGCTGCTGCGGCTCGCCACCACAAGCGCGTATCCCGATGGCACCTCAATCACCACGTTGCAGGGCACGCGAGCGGTTGCTTGCGGCGCGATAGTCACGCTCGCGCGGGCACACAAGTCAAAAGCAACTGCCCCGGCGGTGGCGTAACGGGGCAGCGGGAGCGTGGGATCGATGCGCTTGATGCGAACGTCCATATCTCGTATGTGTTCCTTCATGTGAAATTGCGCTTGAGCAGCGCAACCCATTCCAAAAAGTACCCCCATTCCGCATCGTACGGTGTATCGGAGATCAACAGGTCTTTGACAGGGACGCTGGTATTTTCCATGGCGGAATCCGGACGATCCCCATCCAGGGGCAATAGCACCAGCTCTTCACCCGGCTCCACCAATCCCAGCCGCTCTTTGGCCATCGTGCGGATGTACGCCTCCGTGTGGCGGCGCGCCAGCTCATGTTGCAAGGATTCATTCTCCGCTTGGCGCGCGGCCAGGCGCTGCTCCAGCGCCAGGACCCGCTGGTTGACTTCATAGCTGTTGAGCACGCGCGCGGGAAATCCGGTCAACGTGGCCGCAATGACCAATCCCGCAATGAGGAGCACGTACTTGGTTACGCGTGCTGACGTCCGGTCATTGGGGAGGCGCATGGTTTCTGGTCTCGGGGGGCTGACGGTTGGTATCGTTGTGTTTCACTAGCCGCTGCAAACAACATATCCAAATGCCCAGTCACGCCAACCATGCACCGGATGTCTCTTGCAGGCTGGCGCGACTTATGCTCCTGCGTGAACCTATTTTGGGGAATAGGGGACAGCAAGGTATGCGAGTAACTCCGAATTGAACAGACCTGCCGGCACTTCGCCGTCGCCATAACAAGACCGTCTTAGACAGGTACAAGTGAGGTAGCAGAAGGTAAATAATACCACGCTAGGAAGCTGCGATACGGATGCCAGGAACTGAGACTGCACTGAACTGCGATGCGCGAAAGGTTGGCGGCAGCACGCCTTCACTCTCTGAAGTATCAGTCTACCACAAGAAATGGCCCAATGCGTAATGATCAACAGGGAAGCACACGTCAACTCGATCTAGGGAGAGTTCACAATGTCTTTGTCGAGTTGAACTCGCTCATAGAGCATCCTTCAATGCCCTCACCTGCTCAGGCGTGTAGTGCTTTTTGATGTTCGCCGCCACCCTTTTCGGGTTCCCTAGAAGTGCAACTGACTTTGGGCGGGGCTTCAGGACGCCCGCCTCCCTGGCGGCGGCGGCTACGCTCTTGAATTCCCCATTCTTCATTCGCTCCAGAATATCCGGCCGATCTCGGGAGATCCGAGTAATGAGGTAGGTTGCGCCGGTGCTTCCAACGGGGTTCAGCGGTCGAGCGGGCATCGCCTGAACCGCTACTCTTGAACGTGCGGCGACATCATTTCCAATCTCAAGAGCCTTCAGCATCACCTCTTTTGTGCCGAACGGCTTTCTGGGCGGGACTTTCTCCCAAATGGCATGCTCCTCTGCCTCGGCCCATGTACGCATATAACGTTCAAAGTCGAGATTTAGGCTCTTCCATATGGACTGGAGTGCGCTGATAGTCTGCCAGCACCATAAGACATCACCGGGTTCCTTTAGCGCGCGCGGCCCCGTCAGACTAGCCGCGTCCTGCTCAGACAATTCTTCACTCTTCATCCGCTCACCCCTGATTTCAGGTCTCCCTTTAGACTCTCGATTAGTCGGTCGAATTCTGACGGATCCACAATCCTGTCAAGGTCGATCTGGCGTCCAAATACGCGCCGCTTGTGACGGTGCCACGTCTGGGCGATTTCCTTCTGCCAGGCTGGGTCTTTTGGTTTGTAAGTACCATTTTGCCTTTGTGTAGCAACTTGCTTCGCAAGCGAGTTTGCCTCGGCTCGCTTCTGTTTCAACTCTTCGCCCACGTTACGAAACGCTGAGGATGCAACTGACGACTGTTTGCCATTCGTATGGGATTCTTCTTTAGGCACATGAGCGACGCCTAACACTTCCTTCAGTCTCGGGATACCCTTAGCGATTATGGGCTTAGTAAGTAACCGTCCAAGTGAAGGGTATATCCCAACAATCTGGTCAACTTCACTCAATTGGCTACCTGGAGCTACCACATCATCCGAATCTCGGAAAGCAGCATCGTCTGTGCCTGTTACTTCATATGTGTCTGGAGGCGGCGCGGGCTCCCTAAATCCGGCTTTTTCCTCCCGTACCTCTTGGAAATCATACTCTCTGGCTTCCCCTCCTTGGTCGCGTATAAGGCTTTGGAACAGCGCCTCTGCAAAACAGTCTGCTGGGCTGATATAGACTGCGGCCGCAACTCGATCCCGGGGGTCTTCTGTCCTATTCCAAACCGTGCAAATGCGCGTTAATCGCTGAATAAAGTTGTTTCGAGTTCTGATGCTTGATAGGTCGAGGCAGACCTTGAGTCGGTCGATGTCCAAGCCGACTCCACCCATCTGCTTGACCACTAGTACATCTCCCTCGCCCTCCATGAACCTCTTTATAGTCTCGTCAGCCTTCGCGTCTGCCGAAGTCGCTCGTACAACCCGAAAGTCTGCAAGGTCCCGAAGAGCGGCTTCGACTTTCTTGGCATGTTGATTGGCTTGTTCGTCTTCTGCTGTGTCATTGCCGACGAACACGACAGCCGCCGTCCGAGTGTCATCTTTCTGTCGGTTCGTGAGCTCTGTGACCAGTTTCTGGCAAGAATCTCTGACCACGCCAACATCCTTCACAGAGGCAGTTAGGGCTGCTCGTGTCACGTCTTGGGAAAGCTCAGAAAGCCGCCTAGCACCTATTGGAGTGCCCATCAGCCCATCAATCTGCTGGAGATTCACCTCAAATGGCTGGTGAGTGACCTTGCAGAGCACAGGTGGATCTGCCTCATCCCAGACTTCGCGGAAGCCAATCGCATAATCAGCTTCCAACTGATAGAGCAGTGCCTCACCTTCGCTGATGATGACCTTATCTTCGCCTTCTGGCCTCCTGATTGTGATAGGTTCATTTGACACAGAACGGTACGTGAAGCCAGGAAGCCGGTGCTTATCCGTCCTATATGGGGTTGCAGTTAGCCCTACAATGAAAGCTCCGGCATCTTGCCATTCCTTGATGCACCGACCCCAAGAGTTGCTCAAAGAAGCGGTGTGAATCTCGTCAAAGTACACCACTGGTGCAAGGCCAGTCTTACGGATCGTCGACTTGACCAATTCGGTGAAAAACGGCATGTTGTTATTCGCGAGCTGTATATTCATCGCAGCGAATGCAACATTGGGAAACGGGAGCCTTGGGCGGTTTTCAATAGCAGCTGTGGTAATCGGGGCGGCAGGTCCCAGCTTGTATCGGTGTGCCATGTCCGAGACTTTGCGATCATCGATCAGTTGGGCCGTGAGAATAGAATTCGGCGTAACAAAGAACGCCCGACTAACAACGCCATCTGCAATTAGTCTGGCCGCCGACATCCGAATCACATCTGACTTGCCATACCTAGGTGGCAAGACTATCCCAGTAGTCTTTTTGCCCCTGCGTACATTCTCTACGACTGTGTCGTAGGCCAACCGCTGGTGCTCACGAAATGCAGTAAGGTCTACCTCAAACTGAAATCCTGCCATCCTGTTTCCCTTCTTAACATTGCAGGACGGACAAAGCGCCTGCATTTCGAGGACATTCGTTCGGTGGCTGACCGACCACGGGACTATGTGATCGGCGTGCCAGCCTTCTTTCAAGCGGGCACCACATTCTTGACACTGCCCACCGGCAGCTTCGTATAGGATGTTCCGTAGGTCTGGCGACCTTAGAAATCTACCCATACTGCGAGTCTACAGAGCAATCAAATGACCCGTCAACTGCTTTCCCGTGTGGCGTACTGTTTCTCCCAGGCGCGGAACTGGTCCACGTTCACGCACTCCGTGAACTCATCCAGGGTGGTCATGTCGGTGATGGTGCCGGTCGTGCCGTGCTCTTTGAGCGCCTTGTAGACGTGCTGCATGGCGCGCGCCGCGGAGAAGAGACTCGAAAGCGGATAGACTACAATCTTGAAGCCAATCTCGGCGAGTTCAGCGGGTGAGAGGACGGGCGTCTTGCCGCCTTCTATCATGTTGGCAAAGAGCGGCGCGGTAGGAAATGCTGCGGCGATAGCGTGCAGTTCCTCCAGCGACTGGGGCGCTTCGATGAAGACCACGTCGGCCCCGGCTTCGTAATAGGCCTGACCGCGTGCGAGAGCCTCATCCAAGCCCAAAACCGCCCGCGAATCGGTGCGGGCAATGATCACCAGGCCGGAATCGCCCCGGGCATCCACCGCGGCGCGCAGCTTCTGCACGTGGTCTTCCATAGGGATCACGCGCTTGCCTTCCAGGTGGCCGCACTTCTTCGGCCACTCCTGGTCTTCCAGGATGATGCCGGCCACGCCCTGCGCCACGCACTCGCTCACGGTACGGATGACATTGAGCGGATTGCCGTAGCCGGTGTCCATATCGGCGACGAGGGGCACGTTCACGCTGTTCACGATGTTGTGTACGCGGTCCAGGATTTCGCTGGCAGTCATCAAGCCGAGGTCCGGTACGCCGAGCGCGCTGGCGGCAAAGCCGAAGCCGGTCGTAAAGACGGTCTCGAAACCGGCTTGCTCCGCGAGACGCGCGCTCAAGCAGTCATACGCGCCGGGCAAGACGACAATGCCGGGTCGCTCGATCAAAGCCCGTAGTTGGGCGGAACGCTCATTCACGGGGCATGCTCCTTACGTTTCATTTCTTCTACCGTGAATTGCACAGGTTCATAGGGACATTGTAGCCGCAGGCGTAATTTCCCACATGTCAGCGAGGATTTCGATTGATTTTTGCCGCGCAGATCTTGACACATGGCTATTGATGGGCATAATTTTACCTGAGGGAACTTTACGCTTACGGAAAGGAGGGTATTGCCCATAGGCCCTCTGTGGCAGTGATCCCCGTGACCGTAGTTTTGCTTTAAGCAATGGAGGATGAACAGTGGAGCTTCGACACCAATTCACGCGCCGTCGTCTGTTCGGTAGTATCGGCGCGTTCTCCGCGGGAAGCCTCTTTCTAGCTGCCTGCGGCCAGCAGATGGCAGCGGAACCCGGCGGCGAGATGGCCGAGGAAGAGACTGCCAAGGCGGAGGAAGAGAAACCCGCCATGGCCGAACCCGTGGAAGTGCAATGGCTCACCCACCACAACAGCCGCCAATTGGATAACGTGGACGGGCTGGTTAAGGAGCCGTTTGAAAACGACAACCCCGGCATTACGCTGAAGTGGATCATCTGGACCGGCGACCGGCGTGAGTTCCTGCAGACTCTCGTGGCCGGCGGCCAAGCGCCTGACGTCGCCTGGCTCACCGACCCGGCGCTCACAGCGCTCGGAGCGGTGGAAGCCATCGACGATCGGGTGGCCAAGGACCAGGTCGACCTGAGCCCCTTCCCCGAAGCCGCCATGGACGCGTGGTTCCGGCGTGACGGCAAGCTCTTTGCGCTGCCGAATCAGTCCGGCGGCGACTGGCCCGTGTCGCCAACCAACAAGCGCATGTACGAAGAGGCCGGTCTGAACCTGCCGCCCACCGACTGGACAGACCCCGACTGGGACTTCGACCGCTTTACCTCTGAAATGAAGCTGCTGACGAAGGAAGACGGCGGCAAGACTTCGCAGTTCGGCTTGCTGGGCGCGAGCCCGGTCTACCTCTTCATCGACTGGCCGAACCTCTTCGACACGGAATGGATCGCCGATGACAACCGCACGGTGACTTCCGACGATCCCGCGCTCGTGGACGCTTACGAGCGCTTCTTCACCATGGCGATTCAGGACCGCTCCGTGGACAAGCCGGGACAGGTAAGCGACCTCTTTGGCACCAACGTCAGGACGGCATTCGTCGAAGAGCGGGGCGCCATGTTGCGCAGCGCGCCCGGCGGTTTCTTCATGATACTGGAGGCGATTCAGCGCGGCGCGCCGTTCGTCTATAGCCCGATCGTGCGTGGCACCAGCGCGCAGCCTGTCTCGCACCTGAATCTGGACGGCAACGGCATCGTGGTCGGTTCCAAGCAGCCGGATGCCGGTTGGGCGCTCATCAAGTGGGGCAGCCAGACTATCAACTGGGCGATCTCACGCGGTACCGGCTTCCACCGCGTGGACTTCTTCGACGAATGGGCCCAGAACATCTACGGTGATGCAGAGTTCCAGGCGGAGGTGCGCCTGGAGGTGTACCGCGACGCGCTGCAATACGCGGTGCCGGCGGGGCGCTCCTTCCGTTCCGCCGCCTACAACCAGATCCGCGACCAGCTCATCACTCCGATCTTTGGAGACCTCTTTGAGGG
Source organism: Chloroflexota bacterium (assembly GCA_026710945.1). Classification (NCBI taxonomy): domain Bacteria; kingdom Bacillati; phylum Chloroflexota; species Chloroflexota bacterium. Next base: position 2,343 of record JAPOQA010000034.1, on the reverse strand, counting down.
CAAGGTGACAGTCCAGGAAGCCCTGCGCGGCATGAAGCAGCCCATGCAGGCCCTCGTGGACGAGGCGCTTGCTGGCTAGTGACGCGAGGAGGGGGCACGTTTTCGGTAGCTGGAGATTACAGAAGGGCCGGCGCCTGCCGGCCCTTCTCCACATTAAGATATTCCTAAGAAACCAGGGGGCAGCCGCTGACGGCAAGCCAAGAGAGCCTACGGGTGCGCTATAGTTGATTTATTGGCAGGTACATTCTCACTACATCTTGGTTGCATCGCTCTGAAGAATTCAACACGGCTTTCGACGTCAACGCGGCACGGCCCACAAGCTTGGTATCTACGGGTACCAAGGCTGCTTTTCATTCGTGCACTTGCGACTAGCATGCTTGTCGTGTTGTTGAGCACGTGCGGGCCGTTTAACCCAGGCCCCGTTACTCCGCAGCCAACGGCAGTACCTACGCCGATACCAACCGCGGCTCCTTCGCCAGTCCCGACGGCAGCGCCCACACCGACAGCGACGCCGACTCCTGCGCCAACGGCTATTTCCACGCCGACGCCAACGCCGGCGCTTACCCCCATTCCAGTACCTACTGTCGTGCCCACACCCATCCCGACACCGACGCCGGATGTCCCGGGAGCATCGCTTGTCGGAGACTGGGAGGGGAATGCAAGGGTGCTTGGGTCTGATATCCCGGTAAGCGCTACTCTCATTGTCGAGGACGGCGAGTTGCGCGGCACGCTCGACATTTCTTCGCGGCGGATCGAGAACCTTGCCTTTACCGCCGAAGTCTTCCCGGACGGCCGGATTCGTTTCGTGATCCCGGACCAGGACCCCCCACTGACCTTTGACGGTATGTTGGAAGATGATGTGATTTCAGGCACATTCAGAGTAGGCATCATTGGGGGAAGCTTTATCCTGGAACGCGCTGGGTCGGATTCCTAACCGGCTGCCACACTCTTGAGCGTTACCGCACCTTGAGGGAGGCCGTAGCATCGCTTCAGCCAAAGGCGCAAGCCTTACTCCCTCTCTCCGGCAGGGGAATCCCCCTTCTCACCGGCAACCACTCCGTCTTCCCCGGCAGCAGTTGTTCCCTCTCCCTGGGAGACCTAAGCACCATTGGGGCTGGCGGCGCAAGGCTTCCTCCCTCTCCCCGGCAGCGGCTGCTCCCACTTCCCAGGCACCGATTACTCCCTCTCCCAGGCAGTGATTTCTTCCTCTCCCCAGGGAGAGAGTTGGGGTGAGAAGATTGCAGCTTGTACAGTCCGCTTTCTCCGCTATGGCCAATCGGAAAGTGTGCAAGACTGGTGAGAACTATCCGGATTGCGGGGATTCTCCCCCTTACCCACGTACTTGATACGGGGGTGAGAGTGAAGTTGCTCGGAATGCAAGCCGGTGATTGACTGGTTTGGATCTAGGAAAGGTCTGAACAACTCTGTGTAGGCTTGGTGTTAGTGGTGTGTGCGGAATTATGGGGCGTGTTGGGGCGTGTCTTGGCGTTTCGGTGGGGCTGTTTTGCCCGTGTTTCGGTGCTGCTGGGAGCGTTTTTCGCTCCCGCTCGTGTTTTGGGCGCACTACGCCCGTGTCATGTTGCCAACTGGCGTGCGGCCGTCATCACATTGGTCAGCCCCAGCAGCAACGCCAGCCGTTGCGTGTTCTTGTGCAAGCCCCGATAGCGCACCGTGGCGTAGCCAAAGCGCCGCTTCACCCACAGGAACGGATGTTCTACCTTGGCTCTGACCGAGGCTTTGCGCCGCTCCACCTGCGCCGCTGCGCTCTCAGACTTTAGTTTCCGCCGCTGTCCGGGCTTGAGCGCCACGCGCCACTCTACGGCGCGCCCCTGATGCTCTGGCCGCTTCTGTACCCCCACGTACCCGGCGTCTCCCCACACCTGCTGCTCTGCGCCGTGCAGCAACGCTCCCGCTTGCGTCACGTCGTGCACGTTCGCCGACGTGGTGTCGAACCCTGTTCGCTGAAGCTGTGCACGAGCCCCGTCTGTGCATCGGCGCCAATGTGCAGCTTCATCCCAAAGTAATACTGGTTCCCCTTCTTCACCTGCCGCATCTCTGGGTCCCGCTGCCCGGCGCGGTTCTTGGTGGACGTCGGCGCCGCAATGATGGTCGCGTCCCCTGCCGCAGCCGCAAGCCCCGACCTGCCAAATGCGTGTTGATCTCCGCCAACAACCTCTCGCCCAACCGGTGTTTCTCCAGCATATGCCGAAAGTGCAGGATCGTCGTCTCGTCCGGCAGCGCTGCCGACAGCCGCAGCCCCACGAACCGCCGCACCGGTTCCACCTCGTACAGCATGTCCTCCATCCCAGGATCGCTCAGATTGTAGAACAACTGCACACAGTG
>JAPOQA010000033.1 GCA_026710945.1 Chloroflexota bacterium | reverse complement strand
GGTGGAGAATGGCTTTCGAGACTTCAAGGAATGGCGGGCAGTGGCCACTCGCTACGCCAAAAAGACGGCATCGTACCTGGCTGCCTGCCAGATCCGGGCACTGGCCATTTGGATGAAATTACTTTGACGACACGCCCTAGGATGTTTTCCCTTTGTAAGGCAAGAAAACCGCTTGGGGTCCGCAATAGTCCGTGCGCTGTTGTGAGCGAGCACTATTATATTCAGACATAGGCTCTAAAGAAGGAGTGACCGAAATGCGTTTCACGAAGAAGTTCGTTGGTCTGCTAGCCATCGCGAGCCTACTGCTCTTGGCTGGATGCGCCACCGCGGCGGTGCAGGCCGCGTCCCCGGCGGCGGAAGCCGAAGCCTCGGCAGCGACGGCCTACAACGGCGGCGAAGAGAAATCTCTCGAGCGTAGCATTTCAGTACAGGGTCAAGGCACGGTGAGCGCCAAACCGGACTTGGTCACACTGTCGCTCGGCGTACAGACGACGGGAGAAACCGCAAAGGAGGCACTGGCACTCAACAGCGAGCAGATGACGGGCGTGGTGGCCGCGGTCCTGGACGCCGGGATTGCAGAAGAAGATATTCAGACCTCCGGCATCAACCTCTATCCCGTCTACGAAGACCGCTCCCTGGTGCAACCCGGTGAGCAGCGACAAATCGTTGGTTACCGGGCGTCAAACGATATAAGCGTCAGGGTCCACGATATCGAAAAAGCAGGCTCGGTGCTTGACGCGGCGGTTACTGCCGGCGCCAACCAAGTCGGCGGCGTGCGGTTCGGCTTGAGCGACTCCGAGACCATCGTGACAGACGCGCTGATCGCGGCGGTGCAGAATGCCCAGGCCAAAGCGCAGACTATTGCCGATACGCTCGGCGTAACGCTTGGCTCTGCGCTCGTGGTCAATGAAGAGTGGATTGAAAGACCGGAAGCGAGAGGAGTCGCCTTTGCCGCGGAAGCCGCATTTGACAGTGGCGGTTTTTCCTCACCCGTGCAGGGCGGCGCCGTGAGTGTTACCGCGCACATTCGTGTGACGTTCGCTATCGAGTAACGTGAAACTCCCGCGTGTACGGGCTAAGAACACTTGGCTGGCACGCAGACGACTCCCTCTCCCTGGGGGAGAGGGCCGGGGTGAGGGGATCCTCGCGTAGCTCGCCCCCTTTCCCCTGCAGGTGACTACATGGTTTTGTAGTCGATTCGGTGAGAATGGGTAGGGTGGCAGGGATTCGCCCTCACCCTTACCCTCTCCCCCAGGAGAGGGGACTATTGTACTCTCGGGGAGAGGGGACTATTGTACTCTCTGGGAGAGCGAACTACTGTGCTCTTGGGGAGAGGGAACTACTATGCTCTCGGGGTGAAGGGACTGCAGCGCTACCCTATAGGGAAGGGGAACCCTGCGCTCCCCTTTGTGCAGGAAGTCATAGGTAGTGCGGGATGACTCACGTTCGCCCCACGGGCTTGCTTAGGGATATATTCCGCGGGATAGCGTAGCTTCCGCCACGCGGCTCACACCGACGGCGGACGCTCCCATGCGGAGATCAACGTCATACTTTTCCGCGGTCGCAATGGTCTCCTGTGTGGCGCGGCCTAGAATGCTCTTCAGCCGCCTGCGAATCTGCTCGATTTCCCAGAAGAACGACTGCAGACCTTGCACCCACTCGAAGTAGGAGACGGTGACGCCGCCCGCATTGCAGAGAACGTCGGGGATAACCACAATGCCCCGGTCGCGCAGAATTTCGTCTGCTTCCGGAGTCGTGGGGCCGTTGGCGGCTTCGGCAATAAAGCGGGCGCGAATGTCATCCGCGTTTTCCGCCGTTATCTGGCCGTGGATGGCCGCCGGCACTAAGATATCCACGGGCAGTTCCAAGAGTTCATCGTTACTAATGCGTTCGCCGCCGGGCAGGTCGCTCACCAGCACGCCTTCGTTTTTGATCTGCAGCGCCGCGTTCACGTCAAGCCCACGGGCATTGTAAACGGCGCCGCTGACGTCCGAGATTGCCACCACCTTTGCCCCCTGTGCCGCCAAGAGTTCAGCGGCATGCGAACCCACGTTACCGAATCCCTGAATAGCCACAGTCTTGTCTTCCAACCGCTCCTCTTGGTGGCCGAGCACCTCCTCGACCACATAGGTCACCCCGCGTCCGGTAGCTTCGGTTCTTCCCGCGGAGCCGCCAATCTCCAGGGGCTTGCCGGTCACGACTGCGGGCACAGAGTACCCGCGTTGCATGCTGTAGGTATCCATAATCCACGCCATGATTTGCGAGTCAGTGTTCATATCGGGTGCGGGAATATCGGATTCCGGGCCGATCAGCGTGTATATCTCCGTCGTGAATCTGCGCGTCAGCCCCTCAAGCTCGGTGCGCGAGAGCTGCTTTGGATTGCACGCAACGCCGCCTTTCGCACCGCCGTAGGGAATGCCCACCAGGGCGCACTTCCACGTCATCCACATCGCCAGCGCACGCACTTCCTCGATGTCCACGTCGGGCGCAAAGCGAATACCGCCCTTGGCCGGGCCGCGATTCACGTTATGTTGGACACGATAGCCGGAGAACATCTCCAGTCTGCCGTCGTCCATGCGCACGGGAAAATTGACCGTGAGTTCGCGCTTGGGGACGCGGAGCACCTTGCGCATATCGTCGTCAAGGTGCAAGATTTCCGCCGTGCGGTCAAACTGGTCGAGAGCGATCGAGAGCGGATTAATCCGGTGTTGTTGATCGATAAGCTCGGACATGTACTATGCCTCCTTCTTTACCGGCGTCCCTGCCGGACAAAGCGCACAGCTTAGACTCTTCGTTGAGCCAGACAGCCCATCGCTTTGGCGCTGAGTCTACACCATGAGTCGAACACCACCCGTTTAGACCTGGCGCAACTCTTCTTGCAGCTTCTGATTTACGATGCCGGGGTTTGCTTTGCCGCGCGTGGCCTTCATCACTTGACCGACCAAGAAGCCGACGGCCCGTTTCTTCCCCTGCTTAAAGTCTTGCACAGCGTCGGGGTTTTCCGCAATAACCTGGGCCACGATTTCCCCGAGTGCATCCTCGTCGCTGATCTGTGCCAGACCTTGTTCCTCCACAATATCGCGCGCACTCTTGCCCGTGTCGAACATCTGGTCGAAGACTTCCTGCGCCATGCGGTTGCTGATCTCGCCCGACTCAATCATCATGATCATGTCGGCAAGCGCATCGGGCGTTATCTTGCAGTCGTTGATCTCGCTGCCAGACTCATTAAGGCGTTGCAGCAGGTTGCGAAGCATCCAATTTGCTACGGCCTTCGCATTCTTGGCGCGCGCCGACGCCGTCTCGAAATACCCTGCCAAGTCACGAGTCTGCGTGAGCAGGGCAGCGTCGTAGGCTGAAAGATCGTAGGCGGTCATGAAGCGTTGCTGCTTTGCTCCCGGCAACTCAGGAAGTTTCTCTCTGACTCCCTCCACCCATTCCCGTGACAGTTGCAAGGGCGGGAGGTCCGGTTCAGGAAAGTAGCGGTAGTCATGGGCTTCTTCTTTGGAGCGCTGCGATACCGTCTCGCCTGTAGTCTCTACCCAGCCGCGAGTTTCGGTGACGCGCGTGTCGGTGCCGCTCTCCAAAATGCCGGTCTGCCGCTCTTGCTCAAACAGCAAGGCCCGCTCCACAGCGCGGAATGAGTTCATGTTCTTGACTTCAACCTTGATGTCGCCAAGAGGCGCGTCCGCCGGCCACACCGAGATGTTGGCGTCGCAGCGCATGGCGCCGTCTTCCATGTTGCCGGTGGAAATGCCAAGGTAACGCACGATTTGGCGCAGTTTGCGTCCCAGCGCCGCCGCCTCCTGCGGCGTGGTAATGTCCGGTTCCGTCACTACCTCCATGAGCGGCACCCCGGAGCGGTTGAAGTCAACGAGTGAATATCGTTCGCCGCTTGGTGCCGTCACGTGGGTCGACTTCGCCGTGTCTTCCTCTTGGTGAACTCGCGTAATCCCAATGTTGCGACCGCCATCTTCCTCGTCCAATGCAAGGTTTCCTTCTATGCAAAATGGCAAGTCGAACTGGGAGATCTGATAACCCTTGGGTAGGTCGGGGTAGGGATAGTTCTTGCGGTCGAACTTGGCGAACTCCGGAATCCGGCAATTCAGCGCCATGCCCGTCATCACGATGCACTCGATGACCTTCTCGTTGATGACCGGCAGGGCACCGGGTAGGCCAAGACAGACAGGGCAGACGACGGTATTCGGCGGATGGGCGGCGTACTGCGCGCTGCACGCGCAGAACATCTTGCTCTCCGTCAAGAGCTGCACGTGGAATTCCAGACCGATAACGGTGCGGTATTTTTCTGCTACGGCAGTTGCCATTTCTTCTGCTCCCACGCTGACGCAGAGTCTGCCCCGTACTCGATACGGGGTTACAAACCTACGCCACCTGACGTGTCTTATTTTCTCTGAAGCACAGGTTACAAACCTGCGCTACCGGACGGCCCATTCTCACTGAATTACAAAGTTGTGTCACTCATTGCACATGGCCGTTAGCGACACGCGAATGGCTACTCTACACTTGCGCGCGCTTGACGAAATTCGCGATTCGTTCTAGCGCTACTTCAATGTCGGCGGTCGGCACGGCATAGCACATGCGCACGTGGCCGTCGCCGCACGGGCCGAAAGCATCTCCCGCCACACAGGCGACGTGCTCTTCCTGTAACAAGCGTTCCGCAAACTCCTGGGACGAGAGTCCGGTCGAACGTATGCTGGGGAAGCAGTAAAACGCGCCGTCCGGCTCCACGCAGTCAAGCCCCATGTCATTCAAACCGTCAACGATGAGCGTACGCCGCTTGGTGTACTCACCGAGCATCTGCTCGATGTCGGCTTCGCCGTGCCGCACGGCTTGCAGGGCCGCGTACTGGCTCATGGTCGGCGCGCACATCAGCACGTACTGGTGCACCTTCATGATGTATTCCAACACCGCGCTCGGCGCGGCCACGTAACCGATGCGCCAGCCGGTCATGGCGTAGGACTTCGAAAAGCCGCCGAGCAGGATGGTGCGGTCCCAGGCCCCGGGGAGAGCGCTGACGCACGTGTGCTCCATCGTGTAGGCAAGTCGCCCGTAGATCTCGTCGGAGAGCATGATGAGATTGTGCTTGCGAGCCAGGTCGACAATCTGCTCCCACTCCGCGCGGGGCAACATGGTCCCGGTCGGATTTGCCGGAAAGCCCAGTAACAATGCCTTGGTCCGCGGTGTGATCGCCGCGCTGATTTGCTCTGCGGTGATGCGGAAGTTGGTTTCCGCCGAACTGTTTATGCCAACCGGCTCACCGCCGGCGAATGTTATGCACGGTCGGTACGAGACATACGCGGGCTCCGGCACGATTACCTCATCGCCGGGATCGATCACGGCGCGCAAGGCAATGTCGACTGCTTCACTCACGCCGGCGGTAATGAGAATCTCCGTCTTTGGATCGTAGTCGGCACCATAGTGTTTGCTGAGATATTCCGCCACTGCCTCTCGTAACTCGATGATTCCGTAGTTCGAGGTGTAGTGCGTCTCGCCCTGGCCGAGCGAGTCTACTCCGGCTTGCAAGATATGTGCAGGGGTCACAAAGTCGGGCTCTCCTACACCGAGCGAGATGACGTCGTCCATGCTCGCAAGTATGTCGAAGAACTTGCGAATGCCGGAGGCCGGCACCTGTCGGACGCGGGACGACATCCTACCGGTAACGTCGGCCTCAGTGGCCGGGCCTGTGCCTGTGATAGAGGATGCGGTCATTACTGTGGTGCTCCTTGAGAGAGGGCAGGTTTGTAGCGGTTGCCGCTCGCTTGTTCGTAGGCGTACGCCAGTCGCAAGAGCGTTGACTCGTCGAACGGCTTACCAATGAATTGCAGCCCGACGGGTAGTCCCTGCACGAGTCCGCACGGCTGGGAAATGCCGGGCAGGCCCGCGACGTTGCAGGGCAAGGTGTACAGGTCAGACAAGTACATGCTAATTGGGTCGTCAACCCGTTCGCCAATCTTGAAGGCAACGGTTGCGGACGTGGGGCACACGATGGCGTCTACACGCTCAAACGCCTGCTGGAAGTCCGCCGCAATCAATGTACGTACCTTCTGCGCCTTCAAATAATAGGCGTCGTAATAACCGCTGGAGAGCGCGTGGGTGCCGACGAGAATGCGCCGCTTCACCTCGGAACCAAAGCCCCGGCCCCGTGTGCGGCTGTACGCTTCCCACATCGTCTCTGCTTCCTGATCTGAGTATCCATATTTGATGCCGTCGTAGCGCGCCAAATTCGCGCTGGCTTCCGCCGGGGCGATAATGTAATACGTGGCGAGCGCATGGTCGGTGTGGGGCAGAGAAACGTCCTCAACCGCAACACCTAAACCAACCAACTGATCTATAGCCTGGCGAACCGACTGTTCGACTGCCGGGTCGGTGCCTGCGCCAAAATACTCACGCGGTACCCCAATCCGCAGTCCGCTGACATCCTGCTTCATCTCTTCCCGCCAGTTTGGCACAGTTTGGGGGGCTGACGTGGCGTCACGCGGATCATGGCCGCAAATCGCTTCCAGCACCATGGCGCAGTCGGTGACGTCCTTCGTAAACGGTCCGATCTGGTCCAGCGAGGAAGCAAACGCGACGAGACCATACCGTGACACGCGCCCGTACGTCGGCTTCATGCCAACCACGCCGCAAAGGGCGGCTGGTTGCCGGATCGAACCGCCGGTGTCGGAGCCCAACGAAAAGATTGCTTCGTCAGCAGCAACCGCCGCTGCCGAACCGCCGCTGGAACCGCCCGGTACCCGATCGGTGTCCCACGGGTTGCGCGTGGTGAAGAAGGCTGAATGCTCCGTGCTGGAACCCATGGCAAACTCATCCATGTTGGTCTTGCCCACCAACACGATGCCCTGTGCATTCAGCTTCTTCATGACCGTGGCATCATACGGGGGAATATAGTTTTCCAACATACGCGATGAACACGTGGTGCGCACACCCTTCGTGCTCATCACGTCCTTAATGGCGGTCGGAATACCCAACAGGGGCGGCGCGCCTGCACCGACCTGCGCGCGGCGTTCATCAGCCGACATAGCCTGCGCGCGAGCCCGGTCCGCAGTCACGGTGACGAAGGCTTGTACCCGCTCGTCCACAGCCTCGATTTGTGACAAGACCGCCTCAGTGAGCTCTACAGACGTAGTCTCACCACGGCTAAGCAGGTCTTGGGCCTCATGGACGGTCAGAGCAGTGAGGTTCACAGACTAGAAATCCAGGATGGCACGCACGCGGAACTGATCGCCCTCGCGGTCCGGCGCATTGGCCAGCACCTCTTGTTCCGTTAGCGATGGTTCGACCGCGTCCGGCCGCATGACGTTTATAAGGGGGATCACTTGCGCAGTCGGGGGAATCTGCTCAGTGTCCAAGGCACTAAGCTTCTGAAAGTGTTCAAACACTGCGCTAAGCTGATGTTGGAAGCGCTCCTCCTCTTCAGGGGAGAGCGCCAGCCGAGCCAAGTCAGCCACGTGCTGAACATCGGCTCGCGTTATAGTATCTGCGTCTTCTGCTGCTTTCACAACGGCTTTGCCTTTCGTAGGTTCACCTCGATTATACCGATTTCATGGGCCTACCCACAAGGAATGCCAGGCATGACCGTGACTGTGGGTTTCTCATCGCCCGGCTTCTTCCGAACCTCACGAAGTATGCGACCTCTCCAGCATTGCTGTCCGTCTAACGGTCTGGCATACTGCACGAATTGCTGAAGACACTCTTTCAATGGCGAGCGGTTTCCTTGCCATTCCAAACGTCCGGAGAGGGCATCATGGAAGCTCCGCAGAAAATAGAACCGCAGTCTCTTGCCGACTATCTCGAAGTCATGTGCAAGGCAGTCTTCCACAGCGGCATGTCGTGGGCCGTGGTGGAAGCAAAGTGGACCGACATCAAAGCGGCTATGCGCAACTTCGATCCGGTTGCGATTGCCTTCTTAAGCGAGAAAGAACTGGATGATCTGGCGCAGGACAAACGCGTCATCCGCAACCGCCGCAAGCTGGCGGCCATCATAAAGAATGCACAGACGATGCGCGACCTGGAAGAGGAACACGGGAGTTTTCAAAACTACCTGCGCTCGCATGGCGGTTTCGAGCCCACCGTCAAGGACTTGTGCAAGCGCTTCGGCTTCCTCGGCGAGACCGGCGCATACTACTTCCTCTGGGTCGTCAACGAGGACGTGCCGTCATACGAAGAGTGGTGCGCCTCCCGCGGGCGCCAACCGCATGCCACCGGCTAGAACCCCGGCTCACATGCCTCCGGTAGCGCAGGTTTGCAGCCTGCGCCCATTTGCACGACACCTTGTGGCGGCTTGTACTCAACTGTGGCGGTCGCAGTGACAACCATTGGTGTCTGTTCCTTGCTTCTTGGTCCACCGTAGCGCGGGGGCTTGTCCCCCGCTTCTTGCCCTACCGTAGCGCGGGGGCTTGTCCCCCGCCAGAGCAAAGGGAAACAGGCACGAAAAGGATTGACCTTACAGGAACGCAGGTTGCAAACATGCGCTACCGGGGATATGAGGCGTGGTGCTCGGCGACATTATGTTTAATGTGAAAACATTGGGGCTTGTCCCCCGCCTCTTGCCCTACGGTAGCGCGGGGGCTTGTCCCCCGCCTCTCAATCTACCTCTGCGCCGGGGCTGGCTCCCCGCCTCCTGACGCAATCTGCGACTCATTCCGGGCTACTGCTATGATTTCCCATCGCCGCGTGCTGCAAAACGAGAGTGCCGGAACCACTCCGCGTCGGTCACGGTCACAGGGCCCCCATCGGCGCCATCGTCCCGCCTCTTCTCTGATGCGAAACGGCTAGCTCCCCAGGCCCTTGACACTATACACCCGCTTATTTATTGTTTATCCAGGTTCACACCTCCATAGTACCGAAAGAGGAGATAGTAGCTATGGATACGGGCAAGTCTACTCACGTGTTTTCGCGCCGGCGTTTTCTCGCCGGAGGTGCAGCAACAGGCGGATTCTTGCTGATGGCTGCGTGTGGTGGTGGAAGCACAGGCGAAGCCATGCCTAAGGAGGAGATGGCGGAAGGTGAGGCGCCCAAAGAGGAAGCCAAGCAGCCTGAGATGGAAAAGGTCACCTTGGTCTTCCGCGACTGGCGCCAGCCAGGCCGCACGGCGACGACATGGGAAGTCTGGTTCACCTGGGCGGATGAAACCTTCCGCGAAGCGAATCCGCAGGTAGAGGCGGTAGAGTATTCGCACGTACCCTTTGGCGCGGAGTATATTCAAAAGCTTACGACGGAATCCGCTGCACGCGTTACCGCCGACGTGGTGCATAGCTCCATCATATGGGGACGTGACCTGTGGGATAACGACATCCTCATGGATCTCACCGCACACGCCGCCACGACCCCGGACGTTGGAGCCGACCAGTTCATGCCCAGCGCCAATCCCTATCGCATTGCGGATGGCAAAGTCTTTGGCCTCTCTTTCTGGGGCCCGGACTCCTACGTGATGGTGATTAATCAGGACCACTATATAGATGCGGGTCTTGATCCCAAAGGCGAGGACCAGTTGACCTGGGAAGGCTTGGCCGCAACCGTGGAGAGGCTCTCCCGCAAGGACTCCGGCGGCAATTACTCTCGCATCGGCTTTACCTATCACATTCCCGGCATGCCCGAGTTTGCCGCCTGGCTTTACGCAAACGGCGGCGAAATGCACAACGCCGAGCTCACTGAAGCCATCTTCGACACTGCCCAGGCGCTGGAAGTAGCGGAGCACCGTCAGATCCAGCACGTGCGCTACAAGGACCGAGTTGAAGGCTTCCCGGGCAGTAACCTAGACATTCTCAAGGGAGGCCAAGGGTCCGGCATCTCCTGGGGTACCTGGGCCGCCTACTATGTCCGCGACGAATTCCCCGAAGACTTCAATTTCTGGATGGTGCCTATGCCGCAGGGGCCAAGCACCGATGGTACGACCAGTGGCGCGACCTGGATCAACATGATGGTTGTGCCTGACGGTACGTCAAATCCAGACTTGGCGTTTGAATTCAGCCGCTTCACGTGCGGCCTGGAGGCACAGGTGCAGAAGCTGCTCCTCGTCAACCAGGTCTCGCCGCGATTGGACTTCTACAACACGCCGGAGTGGACGAAAGCGGTGGAGGACCTGCCACAGCTCGGCGTCGTGCCCGACGTCGGTGCGAGAGGCAAGGCCTATCCGTTCTTTAGGCGCTACACGTCAGCCAATGAGCAATGGCAGATCGTACGCGATGCCATGAGCGGTGAGAGCGAACTCGACCTGCGCGGCGCTCTGGCCGAGACCGTCAAGCTCATCTCCCAGGAGCTTGAAAGTTAGGCAAGGATTAAGGTCTCTCGTTCACGCATCAGCGAGAGCACAAACCTAGCCAATTGCAAACGGAGAGGCGGCGAACTTGCCGCCTCTCCGTTTGGTTTTTCGATTGGCTAGTCTAGCCTGTCGCACAGCGCGCTGCGACAGGCTCAGCGAGAACGGCACATCATCAATCCCATTCGGCTTGAGTAGTTCGGAGAGTTCACACGCTTACGTTCGCCCTGAGCTTGTCGAAGGGTGTATCCTTGCTAACGGATGGGATAGAGCAGGAGACTCTCAGGTCTAAGGCGGGAGGCGCGACCATGTCCTTCAAACTTGCTGTTGTTCAGATGGATTGCGTGCTCGGCGACGTGGCCGCCAACCTTGCGCGCGCCGACAGCCTCGTGGCAGCCGCCGCGGCACAAGGCGCAACCGTGGCCGTGCTGCCGGAACTCGCGACCACCGGGTACTTCGTCGGCGACCGCATCGGCGCGCTGGCGGAGCCAATCCCCGGTCCGACCACCGACGAGCTCGGCCGGATCGCGCAGCGCCACCGGTGCTACGTCGTGGCCGGCATGATCGAGCAAGGCCAGGACTGCTTCTACAATAGCGCCGTCCTGCTCGCCCCGGACGGCAGCCTGCACGGGGCCTACCGCAAGGTCCACCTCTTTTCGGCTGAACGAGAGGCCTTCACTCCCGGCACCGAGCCGGCCCTGTTCGACATTGGCGGTACCCGCGTGGCGCTGACGATTTGCTACGACCTCATCTTCCCCGAGTACATCCGCCGTCTTGTCCTGGAAGGCGCTGAGGTCATCCTGAACAGCACCGACTGGATCACCAACGACTGGCAGCGCGGCCTGGGCTGGAGCGGCACGGTGGTAAGCGGCCTTGTGGCCACGCGCGCCTTGGAGAACACCGTGCACGTGGCCATGGCCGACCGCGTCGGCGTGGAAGAGGGCTGGAAGAGCCTGGGACACTCCTGCATCGCAGCCCCGTCAGGCGGGTTTCTCGCCAAAGTCGACGAGGGCGAAGGGGTAGCCGTGGCGTCGCTGGAGCTCGACCACCCCGATTGGCAACAGTGGCGCACCGTAGCCACCTATTTGGACGACCGTCAACCAGATCTCTACATACCGAAAGAGGCGTAGCCGTGGACATTCGCACCTACCTTTCCAACGAAGCCAGGCGTATGCATGGGGAATCCTTGCAGGACTTGCCCGCGCCGGAAGACTGGGCGCAGGCCCGTGTACAATGGCAGGCGCAGTACTACGAAATGATGGGCATCACCTCCCACATGGCCTTGGCGGAGCGCCCGCCTTTGAACATGTGCGTGACCAAGGAAACGCAACGGGACGGTTACCGCATTCAGAACGTCTACTACGAAAGCCTGCCCGGACTCTATGTGACCGGCAACCTCTACTTGCCGACGAATGTCGACGGCCCCGTGCCCGGCGTCCTCTATGTCTGCGGCCACGCGCAGAAGCAGAAGGAGCACTATCAGGCGCATCCCCGCAAATTCGCCCAACTCGGCTTCGCCTGCTTGCTCGTGGAAACGATCCAGCTTGGCGAGATAGAGGGACACCATCACGGTACGTGCCATCGTGGCTGGTTCAATTGGTTCAGCCAGGGCTACACCCCCGCCGGTGTGGAACTCTGGAACGGCGTGCGCGGCCTTGATTTGCTGGCGTCATTGCCGGAAGTGGACAGCGCGCGCCTGGGTGTCACCGGCATCTCGGGCGGCGGCGCGGTAAGCTGGTGGATTGCCGCGGCGGACGAACGCGTGAAGGTGGTAGCGCCAGTCTGCGGTACCGCTACGTTTGCTTCCCACGTGTGCGAGCGCACGCTAGACGGCCACTGCGACTGCATGTTCTTCGTCAACGCCTATGGCTGGGAGCTGGCCGACGTGGCGCGACTCATCGCGCCGCGCCCTATGCTTATCGGCTCCGCCAATCGCGACGGTATCTTTCACATCCGCTCAATCCGCGAGACCTTTGCGGGAATCAAGCAGATCTACGATCACGTGGGCGCGAGCGAGAACACTATCTTGATCGAGACGCCCGGCGGCCACTCCTACCACGCCAACTCGCGCCGCGGCATCTTCTCCTGGTTCCTGCGCCACCTGGCAAATAAGGACGTATCGCCGGAGGCAGCAGGCGACATTGACGACCGTCCTGAAGTGCAAGAGGATGCCGCCACGCTCCGCGTTTATCAAAACGGCGTGCCTACGTCCGAGCGCGTCACGACTATTCACGAGGACTTCTTCACGCTGCCGGAACTGCCGACTATTGCGAATGCAGACGAATTGGCAGCCGTCCGCGACAAGGCGCGCGCCAAGCTTGCAGAGATGTCGTTCAGACACTTCCCCAGCACGCCAGGTTCTCTAGACGCGGAGGTCGAATACGAGACCGGGCGCGGCGATGCGGTCGCTGGCGGCAGGTTTGCCTACACGTCGGAAGGCGGCTGGCGGCTGCACGGGTCTTGGACTCTGCCGGAAGCAGATGCCGATGCACCGGCCGTCGTCGCGCTGCGTACGCCCCACGAGCAACGCCGCGCCACGGAAGACTGGCTGCAAGGCCTCGATAGCTCCTGGGCACGGGTGGTGGCAGAGCCGCGCGGCACCGGAGACAATGCCTGGGGTACGGAACTTGATTGGCACGTGCGCCGGGCGTGTATGCTTCTCGGCCGCACCGTGGCGTCGATGCAGGTCTACGATACGCTGCGCGCCTTGGATGCCGTTGCACACCTGCCCGGTGTGGATAGCTCGCGGCTGGCGTTGGCCGGTCGCGGCCAGATGGCAGTAGTAGCGCTCTACGTGGCGCTGCTCCACGGCAACTTAGAAGCGCTCATTCTGAGCGATCTGCCGGAATCGCTGGCCGCGCATTCCAGCCCTGACGGCACCGGCATCGCCAGCGAAATCCTGTTTGCGCTCCAACACGCCGACCTGCCCCAAGCCGCAGGCCTCCTCTGGCCCATGGAACTAGTCTTCTTGGGTCCACGTCCCGGCACCTTCGGCTGGACGGAGGATCTCTATAGCCGCCTCGGCACCCCCGGCGCGATACGGCATGTGATGAATCTTGGGCAATGGCAGCCTAGCATCACGGGATAGATGTTGGGCGTTTTCAAACTACTTGCTTTAACGGAAGTGGGTGGTATGGGCGGGTCTTGCATGTCGTTTGCACGACGGCTCTTCCCATTCTCGTCATAATTACCGTATATGAACCTACGTCGCCCAAGTGGGTAACCCCATGGCAGAGAGGGCAAGCGACATGAAATGCAGCATTCAAGGCTGTCCTGGTGAATACGAAGCGAAACGCATCGTACACACCGTGCGGCGCGAAGGGCAAGTAATTGTCATCGACCACGTGCCGGCTGAGGTGTGTGCAATCTGTGGCGACACGCTGCTCCATCCAGACACAGTGCGCAAGGTCGAAACGCTCATACAACAAAAGGGTCAGCCGGCGAGCAGCGTCCCCTTGTATGAGTTCGCATAGAGTGCGCACGCGCCAATAGGGCGCGAATTGCTGGGCAAGAGTGAGGCGCTGCCGCTCAGTCGCGGAGCCCGCCAAAGGAATAATGCCTGTTGAGTGGCTAGTCAGACGTATCCAACTCTCTCGCGCCTGCTAGCGGCGTGTTGTCCTCCGTCACTCTTTTTCTAACCCCCCTCCTGGAATCCCTACTGCCCACGCGGCCCCTGCCGGGCCTGAAGTCAAAGGATCGTCACTCCGGCTTTCGCCGGAGTCCAGGCAACAACCGGCGGAGGACAGGATGGATTCCCGCCCACGCGGGAATCACCATGGCTTTGCCCAGGCCGCACAAGGGAATGAAAATGAACTCCGATCTCTCCGTTCGTGCTGAGGGCTGCGCGAAGCCCTTGTCGAAGCATGAAGGGAGAGATGAGTGTCGCAAGCTCTTAACCGCTTCCGCCGCTCACCCTTCGACAAAGCCTGTGCTGAGCCTGTCGAAGTACTCAGGGCGTACGGCAAGACCGCTTTTTCATGGCAATGACGAACGCACGCGCGCTGATGGTTATGGCCGCTTGTGCGGTACCACGTGGCCTGCCGGGTTCGGCCACTGGAATGGGCCCTCTTGCATGTTTTCCAGAGCGCTGAGCACCGTTTGCGGGCCCTCTTGGGCCACCTTCTTCAGCGGATCAGGCCAGCCCTGGAGTTGCTCCTCTTCCCACTGCCAGAGGCGGTATTCCAGGTCCCGCGTGACTGCGGGGTTGGCATCCGCCACGTTGGCTTCCTCACGCGGATTATTCGCCAGATCAAAGAGCTGAGTCAGCGGCCAGTTCATCAAACCGCCGTGGTAGCTCTTGATGAGCTTCCAGTCGCGCCCGTCCGCGGCGTCGATGGTGCGAATCGCCCGCTGTGCCGACCATAGGCCGTGCTCCAAGTACACGTAGTCGCGTCGCGGCTGCGGTTCCGGCTCGCCCCGCATCATCTCCAGGAGCGAGCGCCCCTGCCAGCGTGCCGGTGTTTCCAAATCGGCAACCGCGCATAGGGTCGGGCCAAGATCCAGCGTATAGCCCGCCGCATCTACTACCGTGCCCGGCCGAATCCCGCCCTGCGGCCAGCGCGCGAGCATCCAGATGTGGGCATCGGTCTCGTAGACGCCCCAGTGGTCGCCGTAAACGCTGTGTTCGCCCTGATTCTCGCCGTGATCGGTAGCGGCAATGATGAGGGTATCATCCAGAATACCCACTACCTTTAACGCATCCAGCAGCCTCCCGACGTACTCGTCGCAATAGGCGATCTCGGCATCGTACATCGCCATCCAGTAATCGAAATCTTCCTTGCCCCGGATGCGGTGCGAACCGGCGGAGTTCGGCATGTGAGCGTAGCGCTCGGCGTCATCTTTGATCCGCTCGTCGGACGGCCAGTCAGGCGGCGGGTAGGTAAGCATCTTGTCCACATACGCTTGCGGTGCTTTGTACGATTGGTGCGGGTCCCAGTAGTGGACGTAGAGGAAGAAATCGTCCTGCGCGTGGTCTAGCAGCCAAGCCAGTGCATGCGCCGTAATCTCCGGCGCTTCCACGTTGCTGTGCCCCAAATGCCACTGCGGACGGTAGTACGCATTCCAGCCCATGCGGAACCAAGACGCCTGATCGCCAAACGTCGAGACCACCGCCGTACGCAAGCCTGCCTCCCCTTTCTGCTCAGCCAGATACTGCTGCACCTGCGGCGCTCGACTGCCGATGGGAGGATACGTCGGTCCGGCGTAGCGGGCGTCTTGTTCCCAGGGCTTCGTGTCCAATTCGCCTGCCGGCCGCCCGTAGTCGCCAATGGATTGCGCCCGCTCGCCGTGAGTGAGCAGTCCAGTCTTGATACCCCAACGTCCGGTGAAGATGCTCGCCCGCGCCGGCACACACGGCGTATCGGCGGCATACATGTTGGTGAAGCGCGCGCCTTCCCACGCCAGCCGGTCTAGGTTCGGCGTGGTCGGCCGCTCGTACCCGTAGCAGCCCAAGTGATCACGGCGCAGGGAATCAATGTCGATGTAAAGTACTTTCATCTTCGACTCTTCTTAGCACCCAGTCCAGTTTATGTAGGCCTCAGTCCCATTTATGTCATTTCGAGCGCAGCGAGAAATCTAGTAATCCATGCACTCTAGTGGTTCAACAACTTAGTCTTAAAGCATAGCCGAACTTAGCGCGATACCTCGATAACGTCGCGTACGGCGCAGGTCGCAAACGTGTCCTGAGCACTTCGGCAGGCCTGTGCTGAGCCTGTCGAATGGCCTGCGCTACCGGATGCCTGGCAGCGACACCAGGGTCCGCGCCATGTATCAGCACTCCGCCGGTCACATCGTAGCGCGGGGGCTTGTCCCCCGCCTGGAATGGAACCTAATGCGCTGAAGCCAATAGATTCCCGTCTACGCCGGAATGACCGTTGTCTCCTTGCCTTCACGCAGCGCCACCGCATCGGCGATCATACGGTGGAAGTCATGCTGCGGGGCATAATTCACCCGCGACTTCGCCGCACTGTTATCCGCCCAATACTGCCAGCAGGCCGGCGCTTCCCAGTCCAACACCGGCAGGCCCAATAGATCGCTGAGCACTGGCGTCGCTTCACTGAATGGAATGGCGTAGGGACCGTGCATGTTCAGAGTCGCACCGACCCCGCCGTCCTCTTCCAATGCTTGCATGATGCCGTGCACCACGTCCCGGGCGTCGGTGCGTTGCCACAGCCAGGGGTTGCCGTCGCGGTCGTGGTAGTTGACCAGCAGCTTGCTGGGATCGTCCGTGCGCTGCTTCACCGCCTCATCCAGCTTGGCAAGGTTCTCCGCCATTTCGGGGTGATGCAGCGGACCGCATTGGGCGTGGTTCGCCTCGCGATACTGTTGCGCCGCCAAGCCTGCGGCCCAACCGTTGAATATCTCCTCACCCGCCAAAATTGCGCCGGGGCGTATGATCGTGGTCCTCAGTCCGTACTCGCGCCGGTAGTGCTCCACCATTTCTTCGTTGAGCACTTTGATCATGCCGTACTCTTTGATCGGCAGGCGCGGGTGTTGCTCGTCCACCGGGGCGTAGAGGAGCGACGGCATGGGGTAGACCGTATCACTGCTGATGTGCACAAACCGGTGCAGCTTTTCGCCCTGCTCAGCCACCGCCTGCAACAAGCGCATGGTGCCGGTAGTGTTGATGTCGTAGTACGTGAACTTCTCCATGGAGGGCGGTCGCGACATGACGCACGCGGTGTGGACTACGGCATCCACTCCCACCGCCGCCTTGGCGATGCCATCAGTGTCATCCAGCCCCACGTTTGCGATCTCAACATCAAAGGCATCGAGCTTGTCCTCCTTCGGGTCGCCCGGAAAGACCATGCCCCGCACCTGATGACCCCGCGCGAGCAACTCTTTCGTTAGGTTCGTACCCACGCGTCCCGATGCACCTGAGAGCAGTATTCTCACCGGCCTAACTCCTTAGTTTCTTGCTTGTTTCTGGGTCGATAATACGCAAGCCGCGAACTGGACGCAATGCGACGGCATATAGAGTTGAGCCGCCCCTTGCGCCTAATGGCGCGTGAGGGGCGGCCCATAACGGTCACAAACCAGTGCGGTTCGTATCCTACATGCGAACTTTACTGAAGCACCGAGTTCGCCAACGATTCGTTCAGCACTTCCTGAGCCAACTGATCGGCCTCTTTAAGCGCCTCTTGGATGGTCGTTTCCTTCTTGAAGATGGTCTGTGCCATGGTGTTGTGAATGCCGATCAGGCCGATGCCGCCCGGCGCTCCAACGACGAAACCGGCAACCGCCATCGAGTCCACGGCCTCCTTGCGCAACGGATCGCCCTGGATGAAGTCCTCGCTGTTGGCTACGGACTTGCGCATGGGCAGCCGGCTCTTACCCAAAGCGTGGCGGAGGTCTTGCGGCGCCTCGAAGAGCCACTCGATAAACTTAAAGGCCTGCTCCGGATTTTTGGAGCCGTTGGGGATGATGTTGTCGCCGCAGCCGCTATACGTCACGGTATTGCCACCCGGCGGCAAAGGCACCGGAGCTGCGCTGTATTCGAGCTTGTCGAAGCCCGCTTTGTAGTTGGGCTGGTGCGGCGTGTCATAGATCGTATAGATCATGCTGGCGCCGCGGTCGGTGAAGACAATCCGGGGATCGACATCGCCTCGGAATTCATCTGCCGCCAAGAAGCCATCCTGCAAATCATAGATGCGGAGCATGTGCTCGAACGCGGCCACCGTTGTCTCATTGTCGAGCGTCGAGGTGCTGTCGTCCGCACTAATAATGGCGCCGCCCAACTGCCAGACCGCCACCATCCAACACGCGAAGATACTGCCGGGGCCCCAATGCGGGACGTAGCCAAGCTGGGAGAGTTTCGCGCCGTCTTTCTCCACCAGCCTGCCGATGGCTGAGTAGAGGTCATCCCACGTGGCGGGCGGATTCTCCGGGTCCAGACCGGCCTCGATCAGGTTTTCGTGGCCGATGAAGAGCGTGCGGGCGTCGGGCGTAAAGGGCATCCCAAACTGGCGCCCCTGCCAAACGGCATCATTCAGGATCTCTTCCCACATATCGCCGGTATCTATGGTGGCAGAGGCCTTGACCATTTCGGTCATCTCCGATGCCAGGCCACCGTGGGCAAGGGTCTTGATGGTGAAACGCGGCGCGAATGACATATCGGGCGCGGCGTCGGCCGCCACCGCAGCAGGCAGTTTCTCAAACGTCTCGCTCCACGGCGTAGGCATGGTGTTGATGAAGATTGCGTCCTGCATCGAGTTAAACTCGTCGCGCAGTTCCATTCCCACGCCCTCGGTGAATGAGGCCCAGAAACCGTTGAGCGACCAGAAGTCAACCTGCACGGTCTCCATCTTGGGCGCTTCCGCCTCGGCTTCCTTCTCTTCCATCTCCGGCGCTTCTTCCACCGGCGCGGCTACCTGCCCACACGCGGCCAAGAGTCCCACACTTCCAAGCATACCGGCGCCAATGCCAAGCATCCGCCGCCGGGTCACGTTCACGTCCGTTGACTTGTACATTCTTTGTCTCCTTTAGCAGTTCTGGGTAAACACGTCTAAGCAGTGAGTTTGCTGTGAAGCGGCTGCACCAACGTCTTTGCTGTATTGAAAAAAGTTCAGCAAGAAGTGTGCCTGCCGCATTGAGCGTTTTCCAAGTCCCTCCTTCCTCGATAGTCCTTTACTTGCCCTGCATCATATCAATTGACTAGCAGCACGACAAGTGAGCAACGGGTCGGGATTACCCATCTAGTGTGTGCCGAAATTCGGCTAGGCAGCCGTGCCTTCGACGATACTCACCACGGCATGCGTGGGAACAACCCGGCTAAGGGAAAGACCGCCTTGGGCAAAGAGTTCCACGTATTCTTCTTCCGTGCGTTCACGCCCGCCGGAGGTCAGCGCGAGCATCACCACGTCCCAGAGCTTGCTGTTCGACGGCTCATTGCCCGGCGGCATCACGCCTTCTATAACGAGCACCCGGCCACCCGCCGTCATGGCGTCGCGACAGTTCCGCAGGATCACCGCAGACCGCTCATCGTCCCAGTCATGGATGATGTGCTTGAGGAGGTAGACGTCGCCGCCAGCGGGAACGCCCGTGAAAAAATCGCCGCCATCAACCCGGCAGCGACTGCCGAATTCCGAGGCTTCAAGCTCCGCTCTGGTAGCATCAACCACATTCGGCCGGTCGTAGAGAATGCCGTCGAGCGCGGGATAGGCTGCGAGGACTTCGGTCAGCAGGCGACCGTGACCGCCCCCCACGTCCACCACGGTGCCGAAACCGGAAAAGTCATAGGCAGCACAGACACCGGCGGCCTCGAAGCGCGAAAGCGCCGTCATCGAGTTATTGAAGTCAGTTGCCGCGTCGGGGTTTTGTTCCATGAAGTCGAAGAGCGAAAGCCCACAGGCAAGGTCAAATGCCGGCTCGTTCTTTTCGACACTGTAGAGCAGATGCGCCCACGCCCGGTTGTACCACTCGCTGCCGTGCACGATCGCGTAGTCGCGGAAGGAACAAGGCGCATCCGCTTGCAGCAGTTCCGCCATGGGGGTGAGCGCAAACTGCCGCGGCTCCAATTCCACAAACACATCCAAACTTGCCAAGAGACGCAAGACGCGATAGAGCGCCTCCGCGCTCGTCTCCGTCTCTGCAGCGAGTTCATCCACAGTTTGCGGGCCGTCTGCCAACAGGTCGGCAATACCCAGCTTTGCGGCGACAAACAAACACTGCGTGGTGGCCTTGCCCCACACCAACTGTTGCAGGCGGGGCACAAGCGCTGGATCAGGATATGATTCAGGCCATTCAGGCGTCACGAAAAGTCTTCCTGTACTGCAAGACAAAATGACCACACGCCGGGCTCGGTTCCGTCATTCCCGTGGAAACGGGAATCCATCTTCGTCTTTAGCAATTTGCTATCGAGACTATGCATTAGCCGCAGTTGTACCTTTGGCCATCTTTAGGTAGCTTTGCCGCCCTGCGTCAATAATCCTTCTACCGCCCCATGGCGTAGGGGACCATCGTCCGCGGAGATGCTCCACCTTCAATCAGACCGGTATCCGGATCGAAACGAACACCCGTGACCTGGCCGTGCGCCCAGTCCCCTCCCACGACGATCTCATGGCCGCGCACCTCGAGCGCGGCGCGTGTTTCTGCTGAAATGCGGCCCTCCACCACCACTCTCTTGGGATAGGCGGCGCGGGGGTAGAACGAACTGGGGAAGTGCATGGTATGAAAAGACGGGGCCTCAATCGCTTCCTGTAGATTCATACCGAAATCCACCACGTTGAGAAAGAACTGTAGCGTCCATTGGTCCTGCATGTCGCCGCCGGGCGTGCCGAAGACCATATGCGGCCTGCCGTCTTTCATTGCCAGCGAAGGTGTCAAGGTCGTGCGGGGACGCTTCCCCGGCATGAGGGCATTGGGATGGTCCTTATCGAGAGAGAACATCTGCCCGCGTGTGCCCAACGGGAAGCCGAGACCCTCAACAACCGGCGAGGACGGCAACCAACCTCCGCTCGGCGTGGCGGAAAACATGTTGCCTTCCGCATCGATAACGTCCAAATGGGTCGTATCAAAGGCGTAGAACGCCGGGTCGCCTGGCAGCGTTTCCAAGGTCTGCGGCGGCAGGCCGCCGGGCCGCAGTTCGGCGGAAGCCGCTGCCGGATCAATCAACGTGCTGCGCTCCGCGGCGTACTCTTTGCTCAAGAGCCGGTCAAACGGAACGTGCACAAATGCCGGATCGCCGTAGTACGTCTCGCGGTCTGCGAAGGCCAGCTTCGCCGCCTCGACCACGGTGTGGATATACTCAGGTGAATTGTGGCCCAAGCCCGCCAGGTCGTATTGCTCCAGCAGTGTGAGTTGCTGTAAGAAGACAGGTCCTTGGCACCAAGGACCGCATTTATAGACGTCAATGCCTCGATAGTTGACCGTGACAGGCGG
The DNA here is from genome assembly GCA_026710945.1 of Chloroflexota bacterium. Lineage (NCBI taxonomy): Bacteria > Bacillati > Chloroflexota > Chloroflexota bacterium. The sequence goes on along the minus strand of JAPOQA010000033.1, from coordinate 19,095 downwards.
CTCAACCTTGGTGCGGAAGGCGGCGAAATCCTCCGCAGTAATCAGGCCCCGGTGCGGCTCACCGCTGGCGTCAAGAATCTCCGTGTTCGCTGCAAAGTCAGCAGCCTTTGCGGCCACGTCGCCGCGATAGAAATAGTCGAGGGCAGCGCGTAACCCCGCTTCCCGCCCGCGATGCTGCTCTCGCATCTCCACGTCTATGGCTGCTTGAAAGGTGGCCGCCCAGGTCGGCTGCCGCCACAGCGAGCCAACTTCCGGTACCGCGCCGTTATTTAGAAATGCCTCGGCCGACGTCGGCCAGCGGGTGCGAAATTTCTCCGCGTGGGTTGCAAGTGAGCGGCTCAATTCCGCATACATGGGAAAGCCGTCGCGGGCCATGTCCACCACCGGGCCCAACGTCTCCTTGAGGCTCAGTCTCCCATACCGCAGCAGCGACGTAACCCACGCGCCAAACGCGCCCGGCACCGTGGCCGGCAAGAAACCGTCACCTGGAATGAGGTCGATGTTCTGCGCGCGAAACCACTCGATGGTTGCTCGCTTTGGCGCCATGCCCTGGCCGTTAATGGCAACAGTCTGCGGGCCGTCAGCGGCGGCGCGGTGAATGAGAATTGGACTCTCGCCGCCGATGCCGTTCGAATGGGGCTTCAGAAGATTGAGCGCAAAGCCGGCCGCCACACCGGCATCTATGGCATTCCCACCGTTTTCCAGCACCCGCATTCCAATTGCCGTCGCCAGGTAGTGCCCCGTCGTCACCACGCCGAACGTACCCGTGATTACGGGGCGTGTGGTAAATTCTGCCATGAGTTTCGGTAACTCCTTTGCCGCCAAGAACGTGCGGATCGCTCAAATTCTAAGTTTGGCCGGCCAGCCGACCGTTTATTGCGAGTTCCACCATTTAGATACTGCACAAAACGTAGCACGACAATCCTCAATCCGCAAACACAGCCGCATGTAGCCAGTGTATTCTCATCAATGGTACGATTGGGCGAGCAACCTACCGAGTGACCGACCTATGCGTTCTCATGAAGCCGCCAAACACTTCGCCATTGCCCCAGACACCCCTCGACCTCGGCGACAACTTGCGCCTGCGCTTTGCCGTGCCTGAAGACTTCGACGCCTTGGTCGACTACATCGAACGCGTGCCCGAATACAGTTCGCCCGCTGACCCCGTGGCCGAGTGGGCCCACGAGCTCATGTCCGGCAAACATCCGACGACCAGAGCAGGTGACTTCACCGTGGTCGAGGATACGCGCACCGGCAAGATCGTCTCGTCGCTCTGCATCATCCCGCAGACCTGGTCATACGGGGGCATTCCGTTCGGCTGCGGGCGCATTGAGCACGTGGCCACGGACCCGGCCTATCGCCGACGCGGCCTGGTGCGCGCGCAGATGGACGCCATCCACGGGCTCAGCGCGTCAAAGGGTGAGTTGATGCAGTCCATCACCGGCATCCCCTGGTACTACCGCCAATTCGGCTACGCGTATGCCATCGATCTTTACTACGGCCGCAAAGTACGCGCACCGCTGCCCGACACGAAACACACCTCGCGCTATCGCGTCCGCCCTCTACGCGAGTCCGACCACGCGTTTGTGCGTGCCGTCTACGATCATGCCGCCCGGCGGCAACTCTTTAGCGTGGTGCGCTCCGACGCGCATTGGGAATGGGAGCTCGCCGGCCGCTCTCCCGACAGCGAAGTCTACCGGCCGTGGCTCATCATCGAGGACACGGCGCAAACACCGGTAGGCTACATCCAGCACCACCCGTTCGCCGCCAAGCCCGGTCCTTGGCTTCTCTCGGTGCGCCAATGCGCGCTTGCGCCGGGCATCAGTCACCTTAACGTGGCGCCGGACCTGCCGCCGGCACTCTCACGGCATGTTCATTCGCTCTGGAACACGGATGGGGAAGATGAGCGCGCGCAGCCGGGATTGATAGAGTTCGTTTTGGGCCGCGATGACCCCGTTTACGCCGGCCTGCCGGACTCGGTCCGGTCTTCAAGTTGGGGGTACGCCTGGTATATTCGCATTCCCGATCTGGCGGCGTTTCTGCGCCACGTGCGCCCGGCATTGGAGCGGCATCTCCTCGGTACGCCTGCGGAAGGCTACTCCGGTACGCTGACGTTGGACTTCTTCCGCGGCGGTCTGCGGCTCGCGTTTGCAGAGGGACGGATTGCTGACGTCGCTGCTCTGAACCACAGTGAAGTTGAGCCCAGCGACGCCTGCTTCCCGGACTTGACCTTCCTCGAACTGCTCGGCGGACGCCGCAGCTATGCCCAAATCAAAGAGAGCGATCCTGATTGCCGCGCATCGGACAAGGCGCAGGTGCTGCTGGCCGCGCTCTTCCCATCTTTCACGGGGAACCTCTGGCATTCGGACTAGACAACGAGGCATTGGCTGCCGGTAGAGCGGGGGTTATTCGGCAGTGAGTTACTACTGGAGCGGCTGCCACGACAGGCTGGCGCACCCTGTGTTCTACTGCGCCGTGTAGCCGCCGTCCACCGGCAGCGCGGCTCCGGTCACGAACGATGCCGCATCGGAACAGAGCCACACCACCACTTCAGCAACTTCCTCAGGACTGGCAAACCGGCCGTTCGGCTGCGAAGCCAAGAGTCTATCGCCGACCTGAGGATTGCGCGTTACCAACGTCTCCAACATGGGGCTGAAGACCGCGGCCGGGCAGACGCAATTCACGCGGATGTCGTGGGGAGCGTATTGGAGCGCCGCCGTTTTCGTCAGACCCACCACGCCGTGTTTGCTGGCGGCGTAAGCCGGACTGTGCTGGCTGCCCACCAGGCCCGCCACTGAAGACACATTAACTATTGCCCCACCGCCCGACTGCATTATGGCGGGAATCTCGTATTTCATGCTGAGCCACACACCCTTGAGATTGACCCCCATCACGTCGTCCCAGTCGTCTTCCGTAAAGTCGATCATTGCGGCTCCGCTGCCGAGCACGCCGGCATTATTGAATCCAAAGTCTAAGCGTCCGTAGGTTTGCGAGGCAACAGACACTACTTTCTCTACGTCGGTGGACGAACTCACGTCTGCCTTGTGGAATGCGGCCTCCCCACCGCTCTTCGTAACCAGTTGTGCCGTTTCTTCCCCGCCCTGCACATCAACATCCGCAAGCACCACACGAGCGCCTACACGCGCAAACGCCAAGGCGGCAGCGCGGCCAATCCCGGATGCCGCGCCTGTGACCAACGCGACCTTGTTTGTAAATGGACGTTCCACGCTAATGTTCCTTGCGCCGTCTGCTAATGATCTTGCTTGCAATGCAATGCGATGAGCGCGCAGCCCGGACTGCCATTCCTATGACAATAGAACACCGAGCTCCGTCATTCCCGCGCAAAGCCTGTCCCGTACCCCAATACGGGGCAGGAATCCATCTTCGCAACTTCAAGCACTCGTCATCTGCTTGGGAGTACCAAAGCATCCACACGTGCTCCATGATCGCGTTCGAAAGAACATGTCGCGGGAGATAAATATGGAATTAGGAGATACGGATTTGTCTGTGCAGATGCAAGACGCCACGCGTACCTCACCCAGATCGGCTCCTCGATCTGTCATTCTTGAAAGTGTTGAGTAATTCGTTGACAGAATTCGCTTTCCCGTAGAAAGCGCTACAAGGCCTTGTCATTCCGAGCGTAGCGTCGAACACTGTTCGCGGAATCTAGGGTCCATGCTCAACACTCTTTCAGGGCCTCAGCACTCTAGATTCCGCGCAAAGAGCGACACTCCGCTGCGCTTCGTTCGGAATGACATGTGTGCTAGTCATGTCTAACACTGCGAAAGGTTGCTTTTGTTCTCAAATCTGTCAACGAATTACCTGACACTTACAGGAATGACAAGAAGCTCAGCCTTGCGAAAGTATCAAGTCTCTAACTACTAATCCCGGATAATTTACCCAGGACTGATTCCTCAATGTCACACACAAGGGATACGCAGTCTAGCTCTCCGTCACTATGCCGCGACGGCTCAGGATTCTAATCCGTATTGCCGAACATCTCCCCAATTATGGGACGCACAAGCCCCCAGTTAGGCAGCAATACCTGCGCGCCGCCATCCGTTACATAGTCGTAAACCAAGGGCGGCTCGATAACGCGGGCATTGATCGGTACATCGTTAAGCAAATAGAGATCACGCATGAGAATGAGCTGCTCGGCAACCGTAAGATCGGTCTCAACTAATTCATTGAACCGCTGGAGGAGCAGTGGGAATATGACGATCATTTCGTCCGTAAAGAGTCCGGCGCGCGCAGAAGTGATGATGTTCTGCTGGCGGCCCATCCGTTTGAAGTCGTTGTCCGGATGCCGCGTGCGCGCATAGATTAGGGCGGTAGCGCCGTCCATGTGCTGTAAGCCTGCGGGAATGACAATGCGTGTGTATCCGTAATCAAACGTTGGATACAAGTTGTCGATCAGGGTCTTGGCAACCAAAACCTCAACACCGCCAAAACTATTGATAAGCGCCGTAAAGCCGGTAAAGTCAATTGCCGCCACCGCATGTACGGGCACGTCGAAAACCGATTCAACGGTCTGGCGCGCCAACTCCGGGCCGTTTGACTCGTAGTACTCGCCGAGAAAGTACGAAGCGTTGATACGGTTCCATCCATAGCCGGGGATGGTAACCCATAGATCGCGGGGTATTGAGAGAAGGGAAAGCGTGCGGGAATTGCGCTCGATGCTGAGCAGCATGATGACGTCGCTGCGCGAATACTCTTGTGGCTGCCTACGATCGAGACCAACCAGCAAGATCGTGAAGCGGTCTCCCGACCGCAAGTCAGGTCGGACAGTCTCGGCCCGGGCAGTCTCCCCGGTGAAGGGACCGAGTGCGCTCAAAGCTACCACCAACGCACAGAGCAAGACACGCCGCAGCGATGGAAGGCGGCAATGCCGACTGTTCCCGATGCCGATCACGGGACCGACTTCCGCATCGGCGCAGTGCCCAACAAAGCCTCGATCTCGTCCTCCACCTCCGGCGTCAGTGCAATCCGATCATGAGTCTCCAGGCGCACGTGCGTACCGTTGAGAATAATCCGCAGCGCGATGCGCGTTTCACCGGGATTACGCATCACGACTCCGGCAAGCCGCTGCAATCGTCCTAAGTCCTCCGCGTCATCCGGCGTGCGCTGGAGCACAAGCTCAACCTCCGGCCCCGTCCGATCCACCGGCTCTTCAGCGGGTTGGCTCACCTGTGGTTCGGTCTCGTCATCGATCTCCTGCGTCGGGGTAACCGCCACAGGTGTCGCCACAGCCTCTACTTCCACTTTCTCCGCAGCCTCAGTTTCAGCCGCTGCAGTTGAAGCTTCCGCAGAATTTGCGGCGCCGACCGGCACCCAATCGGGGAGACCGTCCTCCCGCGCGGATGGAGCATTTTCAACGTTCTCGGAAACCCTCGCTGTCGGATCACCATTTTGCGCAATAGGCTGCGCGCCGTCCCGTTGCTCAGCGGTTACTTCATCCAGCAGCTCTGCGCTCTCCGCCAAAATGCGCAGCACGTCGTCGCGGCTATCTTGCTCCACGCGCCCTTTCACGACAACAAAGTTGCCGTTTTCAAGCAAGTCAGCGCGCCCTGCGTATAGCTTGGGAAAGACGGTTACGTCGATCTGGCCTTTCTCGTCTTCAAGGGTAAGCATTGCCATATTCTGACCCTTTCGGGTGAATATCTTGCGCACAGACCCAACGCGCCCTGCCAACGTGATTCGCTTGCCCTCACGCTCCTGCGTCACCTCTGCCGTAGTCATGTCGGCCACTGCGCGCATTCGTTCAATGTGCGGCTTGAATGGGTTCTCTGAGAGGTAATCGCCGAGCAGTTCCTTCTCCCAGATGCCCTTTTCTTCCGGTGTAGCGGGCTCAGTTTCAGGGAGCGTGAAGCTGGTGAGCATGGCTGCCTGCTCCTCGCCTAAGAACGTCTCGAAGAGCGTCGGACCCTGATTGCTAATGCTCTGTGCTTTCTGCGAGGATGCAAGCACGTCGTCCAAACTCGCCAGGAGGGCTGCCCGGTCACCCATGCTATCCAGCGCCCCAACTTTAATGAGGCTCTCCAAGGCGCGTCGGTTCACGACCCGTTGGTCGATACGTAGGCAAAAGTCGTAGAAATCTTGGTAGGGTTCCTCCGCCCGCTCAGCGGCAATTGCTTCGGCCGCAGCCGTTCCCACGTTCTTGACCGCGGCGAGGCCGAAAAAGATCGTACCTTCCTTGACCGCAAAATTGGATTCGCTCCCGTTTACATTCGGCGGGGCTACCGCAACATCCAACCTGCTGCACTCGCGCACTGCTTCAATGATCTTGTCTGAATTCCCAAGCTCCGTACTCAAGACCGCGGTCATGTATTCGGCGGGGTAGTTTGCCTTGAGGTAGGCGGTCTGGTACGCAATCGTGCCATAGCACGTGGCGTGGGCTTGATTGAATCCGTACCGCGCAAAAGGTTCGAAGTCGTCGAAGATCGCCTCCGCGACTTTCTTTGAGAGGCCGTTTGCCACGGCTCCGCTGACAAACCGCTCGCGATGCTCTTGCAATTCATGCGCAATCTTCTTGCGGACGGCGTAGCACAACTTATCTGCTTCCGCCAACGTATAGCCGGCCACCGCCTGCGCTACGGCCATTACGTCCTCTTGGTAGACCATAATGCCGTATGTGCTCTCCAGCACTGCAGACATCAATGGATGCCGTGCCGTAGCCTGTTCGCGGCCGTGACGTCTGGCGACGTACTGCGGGATGTATGCCATGGGGCCTGGACGATACAGCGCCACCAGCGCCATGACGTCCTCGATGCGGTCCGGTTGCAGGTCTTTCACGTAGCGCCGCATGCCGTCGGACTCCAACTGGAAGACGCCGGTCGTCTCTCCCGATGAGAGCAGTTCAAACGTCTTGCTATCGTCCAGCGGAATCTCTCTGAGACCTATGGTTTCACCCCGGGTCTCCGCAATGAAACGCACCGCGCGGTCCAGCACGGTGAGGTTGCGCAAGCCGAGAAAGTCCATCTTGAGCAACCCGATCTTCTCGATGGCGTTCATTTCAAACTGGGTCATGACGCCATCGTCGCCGACGTTGCGCTGCAAGGGGACGTACTCGGTAAGCGGCTCCCGCGAGATCACCACGCCCGCCGCATGGGTGGACGCATGGCGTGCCACGCCTTCCAGGTTCTTGGCCAAGTCAAGCAGGCGCTGCACCTGCGGTTCTTCGTTCGCGACTTGCTGCAGGTCCGGTGAGTCTCGCAGCGCGTCATCCACCGTGGACATGATGGGGACCAGCTTGGCAACGCGATCCACGTCGCCATACGTCATGCCGAGCGCCCGACCCACGTCGCGGACGGCGGCCCGCGCCTTCATCGTGCCAAACGTGATGATTTGCGCCACGTGATCGGCGCCGTATTTCTCCGTCACGTATTCGATGACCTCGTCTCGGCGCACGTCCATGAGGTCTACGTCGATGTCCGGCATGGTGTAGCGCGAGGGGTTAAGAAAACGCTCGAAGATCAGGCCGTAGTGCAAAGGATCGATGTCGGTAATGCCGGCGGTGTAACAGACCAGACTGCCCGCTGCAGAACCCCGCACTGTGGTCGGAATCCCTTGCTCTTTGGCCCAATTGACAAAGTCGGCGGCGATAAGAAGGTACGAGGAAAAGCCCATCTCCCCAATCACGTCCAGTTCGTACTTCAATCGCTCGTGGGCCGAGGCAGCGGCATCGGGATAGAGCTTCTCTAGTCCTGCCGTGCAGACCTCTTTCAAATAGGAACGCGCGTCGTGCCCCTCCGGCACTTCGAAATGGGGCAGGATGCGCTGATCGAGGGCCAGCTCAACATTGCACTGCTCCGCGATCTTCACGGTGTTCGTCAGGGCTTCGGGAAACTCCGCAAACCGCTCCCACATCTCGTCGGCGCTGCGCAGATAAAACTCCTCGGTCTCCATGCGCATGCGGTTGGCATCGTTGACGTTGCTGTTGGTCTGGATGCACAGGAGCACGTCGTGGGCTTCAGCATCCTCACGGCGGGTGTAGTGCCCGTCGTTCGTGGCCACCAAAGGCAGTTCGAGGTCCCGCGCCAACTCTACGAGCTTTGCGGTAACTTCCTGCTCCCACTCCATGCCATGGTCTTGTATCTCGATGTAGAAGTTTTCCGCGCCAAACACGTCGCGGTAGTGGAGCGCCACGTCCCGCGCCTTCTCCGCATTCCCGTCACGGAGCGCGCGCGGAATCTCCCCGGACGGACAACCGGATAGACAGATGAGGCCCTCGCTATATTGTTCCAGCAGTTCGTGGTCCACGCGCGGCTTGTAGTAAAAGCCCTCGAGCTGCGCCTGTGTTGCCAGCTTGACCAGATTGCTGTAGCCCTCATTGTTCTTTGCCAGCAGCGTGAGGTGGTACTGCCGGTCGTCCACCTTCGGTTCGCGGTCGAAGCGCGAGCGCGTCGCCACGTAGACCTCGCAACCCAAGATGGGCTTGATGCCCCGGCTGCGGGCCTCTTCATAGAACTCGATAGCGCCGTACAGCACGCCATGGTCGGTGAGGGCGATGGCCTCAAAGCCCAATTCCTTGGCGCAATCCATCAACTCCGGCATGCGGCTCATGCCATCCAACAAGCTGTAATGCGTATGCAAATGCAGGTGGGTGAATTGCTTCATGCGGGCACACGGCTCCCGGGACCGGCACTACGTCAAGAGGGAAATTAACTCGGTTAAGAATACCTGGAATGCGGAGAGAATGAAAGCGAATAACAGTCTTGACGGCTTACGTTTCCAGACCTACAATCCGCTCGATTCCGCTTGCCGTAAGGGTATCGCAAAGATGAGACAAGCATTCAAGAAAATGTCGGATCCGATTGAACTGCCTATAGCCAGATTCCACGCTCGCCAAGACTCAGAGAGCGCCAAAGTCTATCAATCCCACGAGTATTGTCTCTGTCTCATGCCATCATTGCCAAAAGAGACCTGTCCCTTGCCGGATGCGAGCGAGAATCCATCCGGCACATACCCCAATTGCTCCCGGCCACATCTATTTCGATCCAAGCGGCGACCAACGCACACGCTGGGTCGCAGGCGCAGAATTCTCTACACACGGAACCCCAATGTTCGATGTGACTTCGCCTCTCCCTCGAGGAAACGCTTATGCATCACTGTTCATAGACGAGCGGTTTGCCTCCTCTGCCTGGGAGGCAGTCTCAAAGGTCGACTCGATAAGCTAAATCGTGCTTCGACAAGCCTGTACTGAGCTTGCCGAAGTGCTCAGCACGAACGGATCATTGCCTGTTACGTTCGCCCTGAGCCTGCCTGTCCTGAGCCTGTCGAAGGGTCGAAGGGCAAGTCTAAACGGAGCGATGCGTTTATGAGACGGCCGACCGGAGGAGAGGGCCAGGGTGAGGGGCATTCTTCACCATTCTCGCCCATTTTCGCGCACTCCTTTTGGGAAGCGCCATGGTCTCCGTGCGAGTGAGCACTCGTGAGAGCGAGTGAGCACTCGCGGGAAGTCTTACTGCTCGCACACAACCCCATCACCATCACCGTCGCGCGGCGGGTCGGCAATGATCTCTATTGGGAAGCCGCGGCCGTCGCCATTACTTCCCTGCACGCGCTCTACCCCCGCCGCCTCAGCCGCCGCACAGCTTGCATACACCGTTGGGGTAGCAGTAGGCGTCGGCGTTGCGGTGGGCGTAGCAGTAGGCGTCGGCGTGGGTGTCGCGGTTGGCGTTGGAGTCGGGGTTGGCGTCGGCGTAGGAGTAGGGAGTACTATTTCCGGAGTCTCGTCGCACTTCTCTAACATCGTGCCCAGCGCTGCGACCTCGGCATCATCCGCGCTGAGCTCCCAGAACACCTTGACCGCAATCCAATCTTGCGCATATTGACACCACGCCGATTCTGCAGGCGGCTTCCATACTGCCGGATCTCGCGCGCCCTTCGAGCGGTTGCTCGAAGCCGACACCGCGGTCAATGTCTGCGACAAGATCAGATCGTTTGCGTATGCATAGCGCCGCGCATAAGACCACCGCCATCCCCCCGACTCGTGTACTTCTGCCAGCGGCACCATGTGATCGATGTCTATGCCCGATGCCTCCGTGATCGTCGCCCCGTCATACCATGACAACCACGTACCGCCGGGCACGCAGGACTCATCATCCGTTTCAAGCGTTTGCGCTTCGGCTACCAGGACCTCCTCGCGTGTGTTGCAGCCATCGTCATCGACGTCGTCCCAGCCGCCTTGCTCGTACATCCAGCGACCGTAGTCTATGCCTCCGTCGGATGCCGGAGCAGCCTTGAGCTGTAGCCCCGCGATCTCCGTCGTAGTTGGAGTAGCCCGCTCCGGCACGCAACTGTCCTCGTAAAACTGGTCTACTCCCAGCCAACCCGCGACTCTTAGACTCTCCCGCACGGTATTGAGTTGCGTACATAGTTCCGTCGTAGGACCCGAATCGATAGTAATAGCAAACCAAACTGACGCTAAGATCAGCGCAAACATATTCCACCCTCTTTGTATCCACTAGCACGTCCGCTCCCAAACGGACGCACAAGTACCCACTATCCCCGCGCTTCATCAGAAGCGCGCTCTTGCAAACCACCCACAGCAAGCAGAGTGGCCTCTCCTTGCTGCATTCTCAATCCCACACTTTGGGGTTGTCTCGGTTACCACCACACGAGACAGGTCTATTCGTCTGCGGGACCTCCTACTGCCCATCGTTCAGCAAGCCTGTAGAGTCCCATGCCGTGTGACCCCTTAATCAACACGACGTCTTGCGGGTTCACCTCCGCTGCCAAGAGCGACTCTGCAGATTTCAAGGCAGCTTCCAGTGCATCATCGTCAACATGATTCGCCGCAAACTCTGTGATGAGGGCCGGGTCCATGCCTGCCGCACGGGCGCCCGCCGCAGTTTCGGAACTATCGTCGCCGATCGTTATCAAGCGATCAACAAGACGCGCTGCAGCCTGACCCAAGAGACGATGTTCTTCAGCCGTAAATTCCCCTAACTCCAGCATGTCTCCGAATACCGCAATGCTCTTGCCTTGCCCACCTAGCTGCGCAAGCGATTCCAGGGCAAGCGTTGCGGAGACGCGGTTGGCGTTGTAGGCATCATCGAGCAACACCGAATCGTTGCGTCCCTGCCGCACCTGCAGGCGGCCCGGCGCAGGAGTGACTTTCGCCAGCCCTTGCGCTATCTCGTCCAATGTCAAACCAAACTCACGTCCCACGGCTGTCGCGGCGAGCGCGGCGTAAACTCCGGCTTGGCCCAGCACTCGCGTCTTCATTTGCCTCTTTTCAGATCCGGTACTCACGTCGAACTGCGTCCAGCCATCAGGCAAAGTATGCACGTTCTGAGCCGTAATGTCCGTCCCTCCCTCAATTCCATAGGTAATGACATCTGAACTTGTATTGGCGGACATTTGCCTTACGCGCGGATCGTCCCCGTTGAGTACAGCCGTGCCGCGCGCCGGCAGAGCTTGAACCAACTCGGACTTGGCATGCTGCACGCGGTCAAGCGATCCGAAAAGTTCAAGATGAACGGGACCCACCGCCGTTACCACGCCGACGTGGGGACGGATTTTGCGGCAGTAGCCGGCAATCTCACCGCGCCATTGGGCTCCCATCTCCAACACCAGTACTTCGTCCTCCGGCCTGCAACGCACGACCGTCCGCGGGATCCCGATCTCGTTATTCTCAGTTCCAAGTGCACTGCATACTGCAAAGCGTTCTGCCAATACGCTCGCTATTGCTTCTTTCGTAGTCGTCTTGCCGTAACTGCCCGTTACCGCCACAATGCGCAGGCCGGGCCGCTGCCGCACCAAATAGGAGGCGAGCTTCCACGCGGCATCGTTTGGGTCCCTCACCCGGATCTGTGGTATGTCAACATCAGAACGCGGTCGTTGGCAAAGAACCGCAGCCGCACCCTTCTGCGCTGCATTGGGAATGAATTCATGTCCGTCCCGCTGATCGGTGCGCAACGCGAGAAAAACCTCGCCCGGCTGCAGAATGCGGGAATCATGGCATAGACCCGTACAGGGTAAGCGCGCCGCCTCCAGACCACGGGGCGGTTCGCGGCGTAGCGCTCGGTAGAGGTCGGCCAAGTAGAACAAGTGTGGCGTGCTCCCTCTAAGTTGAGTGCTGGCTATCGTTGGGCGGGATGGGGATGACTCACAAGTTGAACGCCATTGTCACATTAGCTCTCACGACTGAATTGTCGGCCTGCACAGGTCCTTGACGTGGATTGACGGCAACCGGCTTCCTGAGGTGTTTGCACTTCTCATGCCGGAATAATGCATGCAGAAACTATCCGAGGCCGAAGCTACCATCCCAAATCGCCCGGCGTCACGAGGGCCAAAGCAGCGCCCAAAATCCCAATCCTCTGGAAAATACCGTTTACGTCAGACCCCTGACGGCATGGCCCGTCACCAATCCCTATGAGAGTCTACGCCAACCTGCTATAATGATGCCACCTCACGTCAGCATAGCAAACGGACACCGGTGCTTCTTTAACTATGAGCAACAAGCTCCGTGTCGGCCTGTTGTTTGGCGGCCGTTCAGCAGAACATGACGTATCGGTGATATCTGCCCGTTCGGTATTAGCAGCGCTCGACCCATGCAAGTACGAGGTGGTGCCCATCGGTATCACACGCGAGGGGACTTGGCTGTTGAATGTTGATCCACAACGCGCTCTTGCGGACCAAATGGACCTTTCCACTGACGGCAATTCGTCACAACTTGCATTCAGTCCTGACGCCGCCTTGGCACACCGCAGCTCGCCCCAGGATTCTAACAATCAATCTATCGCCCGCGCACTGGACGTCGTACTGCCAATACTTCACGGACCCAACGGCGAAGATGGCAGCATCCAGGGCTTCCTGCAGCTCGCCAACGTCCCCTACGTGGGCTGCGACGTGCTCAGTTCGGCCCTGGGCATGGACAAGATCGTACAAAAGAAGCTCTTTAGTCACGCCGGCCTACCGATTGTTGACTTTCTCGCCCTGGCCCGGCGCCAATGGCGGTCTCAGCCTAAGGATAGCCTGGAAGAGATTGAAGCAAGCCTTAGCTATCCGCTCTTTGTAAAGCCTGCTGCCCTCGGCTCGAGCGTAGGCATCTCGAAAGTCCATAATCGAGACGAAATCGGCCCTGCTCTTGATACCGCGGCGCGCTACGACCGCAGAATCATCGTCGAAGCGGCGGTTCCCCATGCCCGGGAAATCGAACTCTCCGTGCTTGGCAATCATGCGCCGATCGTCTCCGTGCCGGGCGAAATCGTGGCGGCCCACGAATTCTATGACTACGCGGCCAAGTACGAAGCCGACTCCGCTCTCCACGTGCCGGCGCCCATTGCTGAAGAACTCACTGCAGAGCTTCAAGACCTCTCACTTCGCGCCTTCCAGGCGCTTGAGTGTTGCGGCATGGCGCGCGTTGACTTTCTCATAAACGGTGAGACCGGGGCGGTATACGTGAATGAGATCAACACCATACCCGGGTTCACGCCGATTAGTATGTATCCCAAGCTCTGGGAAGCTTCAGGGCTGGCATACCCGGACCTGCTGGACGAATTGATCAGGTTAGCGCAGGAGCGCTATCAGGAAGTAAACGATCAGGAGACCGCGCGCTAAGGCGCATAATGGGGGCAAAGGAACATGAGAAGGGGCAGCCGCAATGGTTAATGGCGACATCAAGATATTCTCGGGTATGGCCAACAATCCATTGGCAGCCGAGATTGCCGACCTGCTCGGGACGGGTCTCGGTGAGGTCAACATTCAAGAGGCTCCGGACTCTGAGACGCTGGTAATGGTGAACGAAAGTGTGCGCGGCTGCGACGTATACGTCGTTCAACCAACCTCGGCGCCCGTGAATGACAACTTGATGCAACTCTTGCTCATTGTTGACGCGCTGCGCCGCGCTTCCGCCAAGCGCATAACCGCGGTGATCCCCTACTTTGGCTATTCCCGCCAGGAACGCATGGCCCACGGGCGCGAGCCGATCAGCGCCAAGGTGGTGGCGGACATGCTCCAATCCGTCGGCGTAAACCGCATCATCCTCACCGACATCCATGCGCCCGCGATGCAGGGCTTCTTCAATATCCCGTTCGAAACCCTCTCGGCTGTACCCCTGATCATCGACTATATAAAGCAACAAGACCTTTCGGATTCCGTCATTGTCGCGCCGGACGTCGGCCGCGCCAAGCTTGCCGAGCAGTACGCGGAACGCTTGGGGGTGCCCCTAGCCCTAATCCACAAGGCTCGCGAATCCGCCACCACGTCGCGGATCGTCGGCATGATTGGCGACCTAAAGGGTAAGTCGCCTATCATCATCGATGACATCATCACCACGGGCGGTACCATCGTCGAGACCGCCCACGCCGTCATCAACGCCGGCGCCAGACCTCGGTTGCGCTTGGCGGCAGTACACGGTCTTCTTGCCGGCACAGCCCCGGACCGGCTTAATCTCGACTTCATCCAAGAAGTGATCCTCACCGATACTGTGCACATTCCGTCAGATAAGATTACGCCCAATATGACTATCCTCTCGGTGGCACAGCTCTTCGCCGAAGCCATACACCGCGTGCACAATGAGACCTCGGTGAGCGGACTCTACCTCCTCACGTAAAGCCACCTACTGGCGTATCCGAGAGCGCAGATACGCAAACTGCCAGACTGACTTTGGCAAAACCGTCCCAATTGTAGGCGCGGTTACAAAAAAACATCTCTACTTTCGTTATACTGGGCATGGATAGGGGAGTAGTGCGTTGCGTGGTAAGGGCTTATCCTATGCTTGTTGACGTTGGTATTGCATTTGGCGCCGGCATTCTCTCATTTTTATCGCCCTGTTTTCTCCCCCTGGTACCGGCATATCTTGTCTATCTCGGTGGTCGCCACGTCAACGCGGTCCGCCACGAAAAGTCTGCCCAACGGGCCGTTCTCATCAACGCGTTGGCCTTTATATTGGGCTTCGGCACTATCTTCGTCGCCCTCGGCATTGCTATCACGTTTGTTGGCCTTGCCTTTCAGCAAGGTCTTCCCACGATGCGGCTTGTCGGCGGCGCGCTTCTCGTTATCTTTGGGCTTAGCTTTCTGGGATTCCTGCGTATTCCGTGGCTCCAGCAGATCTTGCAACGGGAAGTCTCGCTCCGCAATACACCGCTGGGCCGCATAGATACGGAGAAAACCGGTCCGATCACGTCTTTCCTGATCGGCCTGGTCTTTGGCACCGGCTGGACGCCGTGCGTGGGGCCGATTCTGGGCGCCATTTTGCTCCAGGCATCCGGCGCTGACACGGTGGCCCGCGGCGGAATCTTGCTGGCAATCTACGCATTGGGAATGGGCATCCCGTTTCTCGCGATGGCCGCCGCCGTCGAGCGCGCAGCATCCCTCATGAACTGGCTCAAGTCCCACATGCTCGTAGTCGAGCGCACAAGCGGAGTCTTCTTGATCTTGATGGGAATTGCTGTTGCAACGAATTTCCTGGCAATGCTGTCCGGAGTTCTCGGCTTTTTCTCATTAGAAATCTTGGCATTTGAGCGTTAGTATGAGAGATGGCGACAGGAAGATTGTTACACTCGATCCTTGGGGCTCGCCCTATGCTTCGAAGTGCGAGCACGGGTTGCGGCAAAGCATCCGATCCAACGCCCTCGCCGCAGCCCATGGCAGCGCCGAAAACAAGGGCCGTCTCGCAATGACGGCGAGTTGAAACAGGCAGATTCCCAAGCATTGCGGTTTTTGCGGGGATAGTACCAGCAAAAGGGAGGAGACCTATGCGACGACGTTCTGTATGCGCATTGCTGTTCAGCGGCGCCTCCGTAGCCGCACTGGCGGCGTGCGGCGGCGGCTCAACGCTGCTCGACACTGAGGAGGAGAAGCCAGCCGAAACCGCGCAAGAGGCCAAGGTGGAGCCAACCGCCGCTCCCAAGGAAGCGCAACCGACGGCTGAGCCCGAAGCGAAGGCGGAGCCTGAGCCGACGGCAGCGCCCGAACTCGACCTGCCCAACCTTGGCAAGGCGCCGGAGATTACGCTCACGGAATGGCTCAATTCCGATGCCATTACGTTGTCTAGCTTGGAAGGCAAGGCCTCTGCCTTAATTGTCTTCTGGACCTACACCTGACCGGTCTGCCGCGGCGAAATCCCCAGTTGGGTGGATATCCAGAACACGCTCGTTGACGACAGTTTCAAGCTCATCAGCATCCACTTCCCGGCCTTGGGCGCATCCACGGACGTGAGCGTCATTGCCGAGAAGTCCGCGGAACTCAATGTCAATTTCCCGGTCGCGATCGATAACGACCTGTCAGCCTGGAACGACTACGGCAACAATGCCTGGCCGGTTGCCTACGCAGTCGATAAACAAGGTGACATCCGCTTCAAGCAGGTCGGCGCCGGTATCGACTCCATCCTTGAAGTGATTGAAAAGCTCAAGGCTGCGGGCTAGCGTACCTGCTGATTCTTAGACATCTGTCGAAACAAGCAAGCCGTCTGCGGTGTGCTCATTACACCGCAGACGGCTTGTTTTAAATGTGCGACAAGCCCGCATGCCGGATTCTTGCCGCTGCCTCTTAAAAGCGGTGACCTGCGCCTGCAATGTGCGTCCTCGAACGACCGAGGAGCTTCTGCTTCAATAGAAACAGTACCCAGTGTTCATGTGAACACTGGGTACTGTATTCGTGTCTCTGCGACAGCTTTGCCGGAATCTAGTTCAAGCGGATAGCGACACTGCCGCTTAGCCCAACTCCTTGAGTTGCTTCACGGCATCAACCACTAATTCGAAATTGCCGCCGCCGAACTTTGCAAAGCGTATGTTGCCCTGCCGATCGATGCCGTAGAATGCCGGCCACGTGCGGGTGCCATAGGCGTTCCAAAGCACCTCATCGTTGTCTACAACCACCGGATAGTTGACGCCGAGGGCGTCGGCCCGCTCCTTAATGCCGCTGATGTCTCGGGAAGATCCGGCGTGCGGAAAGTGCACGGAGATCAGCTTGAAGCGGTCATCGTGGTAGGTATTGAAGAGATCCACCAAACTGGGGATTTCGCTGCGGCAGACCGGTCAGGTATACGTCCAAAACACAATCATGGCAGCGGCCTTGCCCTCCAGACTTGCCATAGTGATGGGCTCTGAATTGAACCAGCCAGTAAGAGTTATCTCGGGGGCCTTGCCAAGATAAGGCATGTCGAGCGTGGGTGCTGCTGTTGGCGCAGCCTCCGCCTGCTTCGGGGCCTCGGCCGTCGGTTGCGCTTCCGCCGGAGCCGCGGTTGGCTCTGCCTGCGTTTGCGATGCGGCCTCTTGGGTAGAGCTCGCCGTCTCCTGCTCCTCATCGCTTAACAATGTTGAACCGCCGCCGCACGCCGCCAGTGCGGCTACGGAGGCGCCGCTGAGCAGAAGCGAGCATACAGATCGTCGTTGCATGATTCTATTCTCCTAATCCTTCCGTGCCAGTTTGCCGCCGTTGTCCGATCCGGCATATAGCTTGGCGAGCCGCTGTGCCCATCTTGCCGCACATGGCATCGCACTTTCAATCCCAGCTAGATTCTATCGTAACGAGTGCAGTACGAGGAATCCAGCTACCTAGTCCTCGCGCGCTACAACTACGTCACTATACCTGTGATAGGCTTGTCGGAAAGACCACCACAACACGCAAGGAGTCATAAAGATGAGCAATGCCGCTCTCCCCCAACCGGAATCGACGCCCGGCAATACCGCCTGGTGGACCCATGACCGCTTCGGCCTCTTCATTCACTGGGGCATTTACGCCATGGCCGCCCGGCACGAATGGGTGAAGAAATACGAGCAGATCAGCGACGCGGACTACCAGCCGTATTTCGACCACTTCGACCCCGACCTCTACGACCCTGCAGAATGGGCGCGCATCGCCCGCGAGGCCGGCATGTGCTACGTCGTCCTTACCAGTAAGCACCACGACGGCTTCTGCCTGTGGGACAGCCAACTCACCGACTACAAGGCTACAAACACCCCCGCCCAGCGCGACCTCTTAAAGCCGTTTGTAGATGCTTTCCGTGCCGAGGGACTCAAGGTCGGCTTCTACTATTCGTTGATCGACTGGCACCATCCCGATTTTCCCGTGGACGGCGTGCATCCCCAGGCGAACGATGTTTCGTTCCGGGAGGCCACGAAAGACCGCGACGTGCGCAAGTACGCGGAATACCTCCACGGCCAGGTGCGCGAGATCCTTACGATGTTCGGCACCATCGACCTCCTCTGGCTCGACTTCTCCTACTCCCAGCAAGACTACGGTTGGAGCAAAGGCAAGGGCAAGGACGACTGGCAGAGCGAGGAACTGATCCGCATGGTGCGGGAGATAAACCCCGCTATCATCATCAACAACCGCAGCGAAATCGAGCAAGACTTCCATACGCCGGAGCAATTCATCCCGCCGAGCTGGCTGCACGTGGACGGCAAGCCCGTCAACTGGGAAGCCTGTCAGACCCTCAACGGCTCCTGGGGTTATCACCGCGACAACCTGGACTGGAAGTCGCCGCAACTGCTGGTGGAGATGCTTATCGACTGCGTTTCCAAGGGCGGGAACATGCTCATGAACGTCGGCCCTACCGGCCGCGGTGAGTTCGATCCGCGCGCGCAGGCGACCCTGGCGGAGATTGGCGCGTGGATGCGGCAGCACGGGCGCGCGATCTACGGCTGCACGCAAGCGCCGTTCACGCCGCCACGGGACTGCCGCTATACGTACAATCCCGAAACGAACCGGCTGTACCTGCACATCTTTGCCTGGCCGCTGAAGTACCTGCACCTGCCGGGCCTGCGCAACCGCGTGCGCTACGCCCAACTCCTGAACGACGGCTCCGAGGTCAAGACATTCGACTTCACCCAGCACCACCGCTACCCCAGCGGGGGCGAAGACCTGCTTACGTTGGAATTGCCCATCCAGAAGCCGAGCGTGCATACGCCGGTAGTTGAACTTTTCCTAGCTGATTGATAGACTATGCGCATCGGCAGTCTAAGTATCTTGACGTGAACAGTGTGCCCTTGCCGGCGCCGGATTTTAGTCGCGTTGACAAGCTGCGGCACAGGGGGGCTCCCCCCCCCCCCCCCCCCCCCCCTTTTTTACTTGTTGTGGGGGGGGTTGTCCTCCCCCCCCCCGTCCTCGTTTCTCCTCCGCGCGCGGGCGGCTGTTCTCGCTACC
>JAPOQA010000032.1 GCA_026710945.1 Chloroflexota bacterium | reverse complement strand
CTGTGGCGGTCTGGGTCTAGCCCAGCGTCGCCCCAAGGACAGACCCGACACTGGCACCGTCTTGTTCATCCCACCCGCCATCTGTCTGTCCTTCTCTCCCCATTCTCCGTGCCCCGCACCAGAATATTGAGACAACCTCCCAAGGAGAGGGGATCAGAGGTCATGGTGCGGGGGCCTGTCCCGCGCTAAGGCAACAGGCCTTGCCGCCCTGGTAGATGGATTCTCCCCGCAGCGGCAGTGACGCCCGGAGGTACTACCTTTACTCAATACCTAAATTCATTCAGTTGTGCCTTCTCCACTCGTAGCGCGGGGGCTTGTCCCCCGCTCTTGTGCATCTTCAGCAATCACCGGCACGAAATTCGCATCTAACTTCCAATGAGCAGGCCGTCGGCTTTCACCGCCTGATGCAACGCGAACCATGCATCGAGCGAGAGTTCCTGCGGACGGCACTGCGGAGAGATTCCTGCTTCTTCAAGCAGCCAGCGCATATGCTCGTCGTCAATGCGGAGGAGCGAGCGGACGGAGTTATGTACCTGCTTGCGCCGCTGGGAGAAGCCCGCCTGGGCGAGCCGCAGCACGTCAGGCACCGCTTCCGCAGGAAAATACGGCTGTGGGCGCTTCACCACTTCCACCACGGCGGAGTTCACCTGCGGCGGAGGAAAGAACGCCTGCGCCGGTACGGCAAAGAGGTGATTTGTCTCCGCATAGGTCTGCATAAACAGGGAAAGATAGCTCATGTCGCCCGGCGCTGCACTGACCCGCGCCGCAACTTCCCGTTGCAACATTACGACCATGCGTTGCGGACCGGCCGGATGCGCTATGAGTTGCCTGATCACCGGGGTTGCCACACTGTAGGGCAGGTTCGCCGCCAGCATGTACGGTGATTCTCCAAAGTAGGGAGAGGGATCAAACGCCACGGCATCCTGGTGGACCATCTCGACGTTTGTATGGAAAGCCAGTGTAGCGTCCAGCAAGGCTAACATGCGCGCATCGATTTCCACAGTCACCACCCGCTCGGCCACGTCCGCGAGGCAAACGGTAAGACAGCCCAATCCGGGTCCGACCTCCAGGATGCGGTCGTGGTCTCCCTGCTGCACGTGCCGCATGATCGCCCGCAGCACGCCCGCGTCAGCCAACAGGTGCTGGCCGAGCTTGCGGTTCAGGCGCAAGTCCACCTGACGCAGCAGCATGCGCATCGTGCGCGGACGGCACAGATCGCGTGCTTGCGCGGGAATGTCAAAGACCTTGGAATTAAGCATATCTCACGTCTACGCGGTAAGCAGCGCCCGGTAGCGCAGGTTTGCAACCTGCGGGTACTCCCGAGTAGCGCAGTTCAGTACCCGGCAGTCCCATCCGGCAAGGCAGGTCCGGGTCACCATCACCTTCCGGTAGCGCAGGTTTGCAACCTGCGGGTACTCCCGGGTAGCGCAGTTCAGTACCCGGCAGTCCCATCCGGCAAGGCAGGTCCGGGTCACCAACACCTTCCGGTAACGCAGGTTTGCAACCTGCGTCGTCACAGTCTTGCACCGAAACGTGACCCCTGTAGTGCTGAACGCCCCTAGTTCTTATAATACCGTAGAGACGAGAACGACATTCTTCCACGTAAAGGAGCAGAACCATGCGGGTGCAGGCAATCGGCGCGCATCCTGACGACATCGAGCTGCTGTGCGCGGGCACACTGGCAAAGTACGCGGCGCAGGGGCACCACGTGACGATGTGCTACGTGTGCAACGGCGGGCTGGGCCACGTGGAGATCATGCCGCCCGAACTCAAAGAGGTACGCAAGCAGGAGTCAAAGAACAGCGCGGACGTGATCGGCGCGGACTTTCAATGGCTCGACATCGACGACGCGGACGTGCGCCAGAGTACCAACGAGGCGCTGGCGCGTTTGGTCGAAGCCGTGCGCGCGGCTCAGCCGGACGTCATTATCACCCACGCGCCCAACGATTACATGGACGATCACCGCTTGGTGGGCGAACTGGTGCTCAAGGCGAGCTTTGACGCCACTATTCCCCATCTTGTTTCGAAGCAGGAGAATCCGGCACAACTCGTGCCCATCTTCCACATGGATACCCTGATGGGCGTCGACTTTCTGCCGGAAATGTGGGTGGACATCAGCGAGACCATCGAGACTAAGCGGCAGATGCTCGCGTGCCACGAGAGCCAATACGCCTGGCTGAAAGAACATGACAACATTGACTACATCGATTCCATGGTCACCGTGGCGAAGTACCGGGGCTTGCAGGTCGGCACGCCATATGCGGAAGGCTTCCGCCAGGTGCGCGTCTGGGGCCGCACGACCACCGTGCCGCTGCTGCCGACCGACATCGCGCGTGGGTAGCAAGGTACGGGCCGCAGTCGCCGCTGGCAAATGAGTACTCTGGTTGCCATTTCCAGCGCAATTGCAACTTTCGGGTCGAATAGTTTCAATTGTGTTGCCAATCGCAACTGGAGTACTGAGAGCTAGGCGGCGGAAGCGGCTTACCGTCAACGCGATAGAGGTGGATAACCTCGTCTACTATCTGGCGCAGTTCCGCGAATACCTGCCACTTGTCGTCACCATGGCAGCCGCCGTATACGAGGCCCGGCGCACTCCCCACGTAACACTGGTCTTCCTCTGACCATTCCACGAATTTGGCGTAGCGGGCACTATCTCTCATTCTTCGATTCCTGAATAGCGGCTCTAACGGCGCAGACTTGGTAGCTCTTCGCATCACTGCTTGGACTGCCATGACGTCAGACCAACTCCCGGTTTACGAAGTAGCACCCACCTTCATTACACTTGCTCGGATAGAAACACTCTCGTTCTGGCTTGTTCGGACACATTACCCTTTCCGCTTCTGCCACGCAGTGTGGGCATTCCCTATCACCGTCGTAGTCAAAGTATTCGCCGTGGGTCAAGCAAATCCGTGTAGCGCATTTGTCGCAAGGACCGTATGACTCTTTTTCCGCTTGAGGCAGGTTAAACCTGTCATGGTACGGGTCCTGGTACAGAAACCAGTTCCCTTGTATCTGGTCACAACTGGTACACACGTTAGCCAAGTACTTTGCTCCGACTGTGGCACTGAATCTTCGTTCTAGGGTCACGCCGCTGTCCCGGACAAACTCTAACTCCTCTTTGGTGAATTCATCCTGCTCTAGGGCTTGGCCGTCTTTGTAGCCAGTAGCAACTTTGATGTTTTGCTCACAGTTCCAACAGTTTTTGAGACTGACAGCAACCGTTCGCAGTGGTAGCGGAGTGGAGCAGTCTTTGCATTTGGGTCGCTGGCAAAGTAGGTTGTGTGCATCAATGTTGAGCCGCTTTGCTGCGAGGTCATCAAGCCTTGCCTTTACGGTTAGCGAGGCATCAAGAGCGCGGTTGCGTCTCTCCCCAACGAATTCTCGTGGCGCATTCAGGTGGAACTCAACGACTTCAATGTTGTTCCCCACTGCATATTCGTGGACATTACTTTCGGGAATGTGCTTGTCCGCTATTTCTATGAATCTGATCGGATTCCCATCTATATCAAACATGGACAGATCGGGGCGAACCGTTCCTACATTCTTGTTTCTTTCGACAGTTGCTACGTTCTCAACTAGGTTGACGATAAGTTCTTCCCTACATTCGTTGCACATTGCGGTAGCTGGCAGGCTTCTGCCCAAGTTCTCTCTGATGTGCAAATCAAGAATGGAGACGGCAAGCTCGTGCGGTGTCTCTTTTATTTGACTTCTCTTGGCCACCGGCCTATCTCTAACGGTTCAGTCGCTATTCGGATCTCTGTTATTGGATTGCATGTGAGATTTTCCCCTGACAACGCAAATAGCAACCCATGCAATTCCAATTTGGAAACCGGTCCACGAATGCTTGGCGACAAGTCTGGATTCCAGATAAACAGGCAAGCCGCAGTGCTTAGAGACAGAGGTAAGGGTGGCAACTGCTCCTGCTCCACACGAGGCGTAACCGCGAGCACTCCAAATTTGGCTGGGGAACCAGGATTCGAACCTGGACTTATGGATCCAGAATCCACTGTCCTACCATTAGACGATTCCCCAAAGCGGCCGCCGCAAGCGCGACCAATTTCATGGTACTAAGCGGCTTCGGCCCGCGTCAACAGGATGGCTAGTTTCCCACCGCCCACCGGTATGCAGGAACGAGAGAATCGCTTCCATCCGTCATTCCCGCGATAAGCTTGCCCCGTACTTGAGACGGGGCGGGAATCCGTCTTCCTCTGGCGCATTGCCGTCCACTCGATTGCAGATCTGTGAGACTCTTCCCTCGCGCCGTTCCCTGGACTCCGGCTTTCGCCGGAGTGACGGAGCGGTTGCTTCGCCGCAATTGTAAATGTCAGGTAATTCGTTGACAGATTTGAGAACAAAAGCAGCTGAACGCAGTACTCTACATGAACAGTACACATGTCATTCCGAGCGGAGCGAGGAATCTAGGGCCCATGCAACG
>JAPOQA010000031.1 GCA_026710945.1 Chloroflexota bacterium | reverse complement strand
GAGCGGTTCGACAAGCTCACCACGAGCGGTTCGACAAGCTCACCACGAGCGGTTCGACAAGCTCACCACGAGCGGTTCGGCAAGCTCACCTCGAACGGTTCTTTACGGACTCTGCAATCAACCCTTGAGACTTAAGGTCGGATCCTGAGAACGGGAACCGGCCTCTTTTGCTATTCTGAAGCGGTGCGCGCGGCTTAGCGCCTGTGCTCGGCTACTGTTCTACTTGCCGAGTTGTAAGGTCAAATCGCGCTTGGCAAGCCGTAGCGCGGGGGCTTGTCCCCCGCCTCCTGGCACGCAATGTGCACGCCGTCTCAAGCAAGGCGCTTTGCAATCAGGACGTGATCACAGGGACTGAGGCAAAATTGTTAGTCATTTGGGAGCAATATTCATGACGTACGGAGTAGGCATCATAGGCGCAAGCCGCGTGAGCGCCGGCCATGCGGCAGCAGTTGCGGCAGTGCCGGAGACGCAGCTTGTAGCGATTGCAGAGCCGGACGCGCAGCGCCGGGAGCAGTTCGCGCACAACAAGCCGTGTACGGCTTTCGCCAGTCATTCCGAGCTACTCGCGGACCCGCGCATTGACATCGTCATGATCGGACTGCCCCACTACCTGCATACAGAGGTCGCAGTAGCGGCATGCGAAGCCGGCAAGCACGTCTTCTTAGAAAAACCCATGGCGATGACGGTGGCGGATTGCGACGCGATTAATGCCGCCGCCGAGAATGCCGGTGTCAAGCTGCTCGTGGCGCATACGGAGCACTTTGTGCCTGCCGGTCTGGCAGCGAGGCAACTCATCGAGGATGGGCAACTGGGTACGGTCGTCTTTGCCACCGATACCTGGTACCGCACGTTTGACCTGGCATTCCGCCCGCCGTGGTTTCTCAACCGCGCCGAGGGCGGGGGCGGCATGTGGTACATGAACGGCGTCCACATGCTCGATCGCCTCACGTGGCTCATCGGCAGCCCCATCACGGCCGTGCGGGCGTGGGTGAGCAATCCCATGGTCGGCCAGAATACCGACGATACCGGCCTGGCGTGGCTGGACTTCGCCAACGGTACCCACGCGACACTGCACCATACCGGTTATCCCCAAGAGGGACCGGAACGGAACGAGGTGGAAATCATCGGCACGCAGGCACGCATGCGCGTCGCCACTCGCGACGACCGCCTCTGGCTCAGCGAGGGCACACGGTACGTCGAGCAGCCGGTCTCCGGCAAAGACTCTTTTGAGTTAGAGCTGGCTGGACTCGTCCACTCCATCGAGACCGATACACCCCCACCTGTCGACGGCCTCTGGGGACGCTACATCGTGGCCGTAGCCCTCGCCTGCGAGGAGTCTTCCCGCACCGGCGAAGTGGTGCGCGTTGCCCCGCACATCTACGCCGATCTCATGTCTTGGTAGGGTCACCAATTTGGGAGCTGTGAGA
Source organism: Chloroflexota bacterium (assembly GCA_026710945.1). Lineage (NCBI taxonomy): Bacteria > Bacillati > Chloroflexota > Chloroflexota bacterium. Next base: position 127,456 of record JAPOQA010000031.1, on the reverse strand, counting down.
GTATTTGCGCTCAAGCAGACGTGACTGAAGGATGGACTGTCCAATCAACCTAGCGTCAGACCATCGTGTGAGTCCGCCTGGGAATCTTGCAACCGTTTGCGCGATCAGAGTTGCTACTGCTTTTCTTGACTATCAAGACACTGTGTGGGCGTCGATGTAGTCCCAGTTGATATCCCAGCCGAGGCCGGGGGCTGGGGAGACGTGCACGTTGCCCGCGGCATCTATGGGATCGGATTTGCTGTTTAGCCAGGGCTCGACTTCCTCATAGTCGATGTGGGGGTGCAGCAGGCCGCGCTCGTAGTATTTGCCGGGGAAGTTCATGGCGCAGAGCGCGTGCAGATTACCGGGCCCGCCGCCGTGCACCTCCATCTGCACGTTGAAGGCCTCGCAGAGGTGGACGACCTTCATGAGGGGCGTAATGCCACCCACGTCGCTCACGCCGCCCCGGCTGATGTCAGCCGCGCCGCGGGCGATCCACTCGGCGCGGGTGTACAGCTTGCCGTCGGCGGTCTCCGGGCCGACCACGGGGATGTCGAGCTGGTCGGCCAGCCAGATGTACGATGACGTGCTGAATTCATCCATGGGCTCCTCGAACCAGTAGTAGCCGAGCTCTTCCAGCGCTCTGCCGATGTAGAGCGCGTCCGCGCGGCTGTAGAAGTGGTAGCAATCGAGCATGAGGTCCATGTCAGCGCCCACGGCCTCACGCACGGCGGCGCAGGCGGCGACATCCATCTGCGGGTCCGGCGCCCAGGCGATGGGCGGCATCCAGGTGTGGAGCTTGAACGCCGGATAGCCCTGCTCCTTGCACTGCAACGCGAACGCCCCGTACTCCTCCGGCGTGCTGAGGCCGCCGGGGATCTCGTCGCCGCACATGGTGCTGGCGTAGGCCGGTACTTTGTCGCGTGTCGCGCCGAGCAGCTTGTAGACCGGCTGGCCCAAGGCGCGGCCCACCAGGTCCCAGATTGCCATGTCCACCGCGCCGAGCGCGCGATCGGTCAGGTCGCGGGACATGCGCTGCCAGTGGTGCAGGGTCTTCCAGATGCGCTCGCGGTACATGGGGTCTTCGCCAATGATGGCGGGCTTGATGACGCTTTCCAACACGGCAGGACTCGGCGCGCCAAAGCAGTAGCCGGTGGCGCCGTCGTCCGTGACCACGGTGAGGAGCGATTGGGTGGCCTCGTGCTCGGGCCCCGGATGGGTGTGACCCTCGGCATCCCGCACGATTCGGGAGGCGTAGGTAAACGTGCGGACGTGCATGTCGACGATTTTCATCGGTCATTCCTTCAGTAGCAGCTATGCACGCAAGGTGAACACCCTGTCAGATCTTGAAAAGCAACCGACCTACCGAACAGCGTCACGCCAGAATGAGGAATCTGCCAGTTCTTGGGCATGCTGTGCTTGCTCTTCCCGGTCTTCAGCAGCGTGCATGGGAAGAATTATGTCGGCGTGATAAGGATTGCCTGCAAGGGGAGATGCTACGACGCGGCGTCCCTCACGCGCCGCTTCGCTCGCGACGATAACCAACCAGCCGTAGAACGTGCGATCCCGGGCGCGATCCCGATCATCAGCGATTGCAGTCGCCTGTTCGAGTCCGGCAACACTCAGTCTATCAACCGATATTTCGACTACGCCTGCTCTTGGCAGGAAATCATAGTGCCTCGCTCGCGAATTTCTTAGTCTTCTCGCGGCTTTACTTGAAGATATGCCTCTGCCAAGCTCTTCCGCTTCTCCTATACCCTCTAACGCTTCCATGCAGGATTAGTCGCTCTCAGCTTTCAAGTCCAATAGGGCTGCCTTCAAGAAGCTGTCTGGTAGAACGTCCGAGGGGGTGTAACTCTGGCGTCTACGCCCACTCTTCAGGTTGACTAAACACACGGCTCCCCCTTCCGGCTTGCAAAGCAATATCACCGATCTTCTCGGGGCCAGAGCGCGAATTGCAATCTCAGCATCCGGTGTGGGATACACTTCGAAGCGTTGGGGTGCAATCTCGTACAGCTCTCGCAAGAGGCGTTTAGCATTGGCTAATGCCAGGTCGGAAGGTAGCGCAAAGCCCTCCTCTTCAGCCTCAACCACTGCATGGCTCAAATCTACGAAAGCGTCGGACAAGTCCTTATGGGGCGCCTTAATTCGCAAGATCAAAACTCTCCACATCCCAAATTCCACAGCTTTTTCGCGCGGCTTAGCGCCGGCTAATGCTTCTTCTACCGCTCATATTCTTTCTGTCCCCTTGCGCGCCCTTTTGGTCATGATACTATAGTGCACACTTACGGCGAAAACGAGTGTTCTAAGAATTAGGAATGTGAGGTCTTTTGGTCGTGGCAAAGCTAGCTATCAACGGTGGTTCTAAATTGCGCCAAACGTCCTTCGGCAGTTGGCCGCTGGTAGACGACGCAACGGTTGACGCGGTGACGGACGTGCTGCGCAGCGCGCAGTGGAACCGGCGGCGCGGCGGCACGCGCACGGGAGAATTCGAGCAGCAGTTTGCGCGCTACCATGATTGCGCCTACGGCCTCTGCGTGAGCAGCGGCACGGCCGCCCTCGAAGTGGCCGTGCGTGCCGCCGGGGTCGAGATTGGCGATGAGGTTATTGTGCCGCCGTATTCGTTTATGGCGACGGCAAGCGCGCCGCTGCAGGTGGGCGCCGTGCCGGTCTTCGTGGACATCGATCCGGAGACCTACAACCTAAATCCCGCTCTGATTGAAGACCACATAACGGAGAAGACCCGCGCCATCTTCGCGGTGCACTTTGGTGGAATGGCCGCCGATATGGACGCCATCAACGCCATTGCCCGCAAGCACGGTCTGCTCGTGCTGGAAGACTGCGCCCACGCCCACGGCGGCATGCATGCCCAGGGCAAGCTCGGCTCGCTGGGCGACGCGGCCGGTTGGAGCTTTCAAGCCGGCAAGAATCTCACCAGCGGCGAGGGTGGCTGCGTGACGACGAACAACGTGGACATCTACAAGCGCGCAGTCTACGCCCATGACTTCTGGCGTTCGCACGTTGACCTTGAGGATGACGAATTGAACGATCCCATCGACACGCAGTTTCCGGTGCTCTCGTGGAATTACCGCATGACGGAGATCATGGGATCGATCTTGCACTCGCAGTTCCCTAATTTAGATGACTGGGCGGCGCGTCGACACGAGAATTCCACCTACCTCGCCTCGCGCCTGGCCGAGATCGAGGGTTTGGCGAACGTACGGGTCGATTCGTTTGTGAAGCGCAACGCGCTTCACATCTTTCTCTTCAAATTCATGAACGCCGAAGAATTCGCAGGCGCGCCGCGCGAACTCGTCGCCAAGGCAGTGGCCGCGGAAGGCATCCCGTGCAGCATCGGCTACGTGCGTCCCTTGCACAAGCACCCGCTCTTCCAGGATGCGCTGCACGGCGCGCTGCGCAGCGGTTTCCCGCTCACCAGCCACTACTACGGCCGCGAGATGGACTACCGCCAGGTGGAGTGCCCCGAGGCTGAACGCCTCTGCCGTGAGGAGAGCCTCTGGATTGGCCAGGCGGCCTTCCTGGGCACGAAAGAGGACATGGACGACATCGCCGATGCGTTTGTGAAGGTGAAGGAAAACGCGGCGGAATTGCGGTCAGCGGCGGTGGCGAACTGAGCGCAGTGGGTGCGATCCTTAGCCGACTGGCATTGATCGCCTACCGTTCACACTTCGACAAGCTCAGTGCGAACGGTAAAGTGAGAGCGTGGAGTTGTCCTTGAGTGAATACCGTAAGATCCTTGAGTGATTACGGTAACGTGCTTGAGTGATTGCCGTATCGTTCTTGAGTGAATACGGTACTGTACTTGAGTGCTTGTGTTGGAGTTCACAAATGACTGTGGCTATACGGTCGCATGATCTTTAGCGTTCGCTCGTGCGGTCGATTGCGGGTGCTATTTGGTTCTGCCAACGCGGGTCAGACTCGGTTAGGGGTGCCCCCAAGGTTAGGGGTGTCCCCAAGGTTAGGAGTGTTCCCCAAAAGTAATAGAGAAGCGGTTCCGTTCGCCCTGAGCGGCGTCGAAGGGTGAACGGAACCGCAAATTCGATAAGTGAGACAGAATGCATGAATACTGAGAATGCTACAACTCTTCTCCCGCCCTTGTGTTGCTACGATCCCGACGTTGCGCCGTTTGGGCGCTATGAGCTGGAGATGCTCTATGCCGAGGGGCTGACCGGCGCGGAGGAGCGAAACGTGCGGGAAACGCCGCTGGAGGCAAGCGCTGTCAAAGACCGGCTGGCGGTGATTGTCGCGCCGTGCGGTGAGGATACGGGTGCGGAAGCGGCGGCGCTGGAGGCGCTGCGGCAGGGCACGCCGGTGGTCTTCTTGCGTCCCTCTGAGCAGACCGCCGTGGAGCTTGGCATTGCAAACAAGCAGCGGCGCACGGCTAACGAAGCCTACATCGCGCCGGAGCGCGACCATCCGCTGTGGTTTGCGGCGCTGGGTGACTTTCTGCAATTCCACGGCACGGCGGACATGTACGGTGAATATGGCGGCCGTGAGCGCGTGCTGGCCTGGATCGCCGGGCGAGACTGGGCGTTGCCCTATCCGGCAATTGTGACCGGCGCCTACGGCGCGGGACGCTTCGCCGTCTTCACGTACGACCTGGCAACGTCAACCGTCCTCTTCCACCAAGGCCGCCGCGAACAGGCGAGCACCGGCCCCAATCCCGATGCCGACGGCGACGGCCTCTACAGTCCTAGCGACCTCTTCATTGGCTACCGTGACCGCACGCTGCTCGATCTGCCGCAAGCCGACCTGCAGCAGCAACTGCTCGTGCGGATTCTAGAGTGGGCCAGCGCGCCGCAGGCCCCACTCGCGCGCCTGTGGTACTATCCCGACGCCGCTCCCGCCATCGTGCTTGTGAACGGCGATAGCGACGGCATGACCCGTCCGCAGATGGAGTGGTACACCAACATGGTGGAAGCTCATGGCGGCGAGTACACGGTCTATCTCATGGAGGAGCACCTACGGCACCTCACGCCGGAGATGGAGCGTGATTACCGGCAGCGGGGCCACTCGGCGGGGCCCCACATCTGGCATTCCCTCAAGCCGACCGTGGAACAGATGCGTACACGCATTCATGAAGAGGTCGCACTCTTCGAGGAGCGGTACGGCTATCCGCCTAAGACCACTCGCCACCACTGCGTCATCTGGCCGGGCTGGGTGGAGACCGCGAAAGCGCTGGCCGACGCCGGTTTCCGCATGGATACGAACTACCGCGCCGGCGACCACCAGCAGTACGGCTACCTGACCGGCAGCGGCCTACCGATGCGATTCATCGACGAGGACGGGGAGTTCATCGAAATCTACGAGCAGGAGACGCTCTTCTGCGACGACTACGTGCTGGTAGACAAGAGCTTCTTGCCTCCGCTCAGCGAGGAGCAAGCAATCACGGTTTCGCAAGAGTATATTGATGCCGCCCGCGACCATTACCATACCGTGGTGCACCTGTATTTTCACCCGATATACGCCACCGGCGTACAGGTGAACACGGGGCAATTCATTCGGACTGCGGGCTGGTTCGAGGCAGTCTTGAAGTACGCGGCGCAGCAGAAACTACCGATGCCGAGCACGGATGCGTGGTGTACGTTCAACGAGCAACGGCGGACGTTGGTGTTGGCACAACAGTGTTGGGAGGCATCCAGCGGTGTGTTGCACTTGACTGTTGAGGCTAAGAGCGCACTGCCCGGCGCGACGCTACTGGTGCCAGTTCGCCATGCCGGCTTGGAGATTGCTGAGGTCTTGCTCGACGGCGAGCCAATGGAGCTTTCGCGCCGGAGTGTGGCGGGAGTGGCGCGAGCGCTCGCCGTAAGCGACATTGACGCTGGCAGCCATGACGTGGCCGTGCACTTCCGGTAAGAGACCTTTGCGCAACTCAAGCGGTAGCGAAATAGTTCCCTCTCCCTCGACGGGAGAGGGCTAGAGCCTGCCCCGTACTCGATACGGGGGTGAGGGTGGATCTCCTGAAATCTCTCCATATGCACACCGATTCTGCCCTGATATGTCTTGACACTGCCCAGCGTAAAGGGCCATCGTAGCAAGAAGACGCCCTCACCCCAACCCTCTCCCCCAGGAGAGGGAGTGCCCCTGCTTGAATGTGGGGGTTATGCAAAGGTCTCCGGTAAGACGTGAAACGCACTCTGGCAGGCTGGTTTGAAAACGCTGCCAATCTGGGGGAGGACCGGTGCAAGTTCTGCTTGTTGACTGAGCCACCGAGGCGGGGGACAAGCCCCAATGTTGTCGCATTAAACTGTAATGCATGCCGCTGTCCCTTCAAATCTTGAGAGATGGATGAGCGAGCGCACAGCCGTTCGCCTTGAGCCTGTCGAAAGGTGAATGGCGGATTGGTTGTGGCGCACTGTACTATCCGTTCATACTTCGACCCTTCGACATGCTCAGAGCAGGCACGCTCAGAACGAACGGATAGTACAGTGCTCATCAGTTCTAAGCGACAGCATTGAGAACAAGCCCCCGAACTGCGGCGCCAAAATCGCGATCACTCATGAAGAACCCATTGCGAACTTTCGGCACATTTGCCTCGATTGCGTGTTGTTGAAAGCATCCCTCCTCATTACCCCGGCAGCACGCCCAGCATCCACATCATCATGAGCATCATGGCGGCCATCATCAGCACCATGAGTGCCATGCGAGCAATGAGGATCACGGTCCGTCGCGGTGAATGCGCAAGTCCGACGGCGATGATGAGACGAACGAGTTGGATGGCCTCTCCTGCACTGCCTTGGTGTTTCTTGTGTGCCGCTGGCTCGCCGTCAAGAGGCACGAATAAGACGGAAGAGCCGTCGGCCAGCATCCAGAGTGTCAGCTTGGCGGGTGGCGCGGATTCTGTCGAGAGGAGGCCGGCGAATTCGCCCAAGGCTGAGCGGCGCATAACGCGCAATCCGGAGTTCACGTCGAGCAGCGGCCTCCCCAAGGCATCGGAAGCAAGCATATCGATGAACCACGGCAGGATCCGATGCCGCGCGGAAATAGGCTTCACTATGCCGATGCGTGCCCCAACCACCATCGTGGCGTCGTACTCGTACATCGCACGGACGAGGCGTGGGATTTCGGCTGCGGCGTAGAGAGTAGGCACGTCGATTGTGCAAATGAGATCGTGCCGAGCCTGCGCGCTGGCAGCCAAGGCGGCGTCACCCCAACCGGAATCGTCCTCAACCGAGATGAGCTGCACCGAGGGGAAGCCCTCCACGGCAGGAAGGTCTACCCTAACGTGATTGGCGGCAACGATGAAGACTTCGCCGGTGAGCCCACTGGCGTCTAGGCTTGCCAGCGCCTGCTTGAGTGATTCGAAGAGCCCGGGCTCTTCGTTGAAGACTGGGATGACAACGGTTAGCGGCGCCGATTCCTGAACTGTTTCGAGGCTGTCCGCCATTGGCTTTGCCTCTCTGAGGCCTATTGCAGTATCGACTACTGAGTCGGCTTCCCGCGAGGACACTTTACTTGTCTGGTTGTCAATTCAGAACGTGTCCGCGTGCTCATTTGGCTGAGGCGTCCACAGGCGCCTCAAGAGGCCTCCTTGAAAACTTACTGCCGCCAAGAAGTTGTATTCGACTTTGCGTCTCGTAGTTGTTCGGGGCAGGAATGGAGCGAAACTGGGGAGGGTAGTTGGCAGAGTGTAAGGTGAAATCGCGCCTATGGAGCCAATTGGAGACAATCTACTTAACATACGGGTTAGTCTTGGCATGTACACGGCGCGGGTATTCATAGGTGTCAACCCGGTCATCCAGATGCGCCGGCAATTCCTGCCCCAGAAAGTCTTCTAGGCGAGCCCGTTGCTTTTGTGCCGCGTCGGGCTCACTTTCGAGCACGTTCGTCGTTTCAAGCGGATCGTCTTTCAAGCTATAGAGCTCTTCTTGGACGTGCTGGGCAGCGGTCTCCTGCGTAACCGTGAAGCCGCCGCTGTCGGTCTTGCGCGGCCCTTGTTCGAAGTCGATCACATAGTTGTGATCGTGATCCCGCACTGTGGCGTGCTGTCCCCAGCCGGCAACAATGAAGTCGCGGTTCTTTGCGCGTTCACCGGTGACGAGAGGCCACATGGAAATGCCGTCGAGACCCTGGTGTGTGACGCCTAAGAGATCAAGCACGGTGGGCGGCACGTCCTGGTGCTGCACGAACGCATCGAGGCGCTTCCCGGCGTGCTGCTTGTCGGGATGGCGGATGAACATGTTGATGCGCGTATTGAACCACTGGAGGTGGTCTTCGGACTTGCCAAAGCGGTTGCGGTCGAGGAGCTCGGTGCCGTGGTCGGAAGTAAAGATAATAACGGTATCGTCCAGAAGATGGAGCGCCTCCAGCTTGTTCAAGAAGTGTCCGATCCACGTATCAACGAACGTCACTTCACCGTAGTAGAGGGCCTTTGTGCGTTCGATAGCCGCCTCGCCATCCACCTCGGTGCCCACCGGCCAGATGTAGTCTTTTACCGAGTCGTCTTTGTAATACGCATCCGCATAATGGAGCGGCGGGTCCCACGGTTCGTGAGGATCGAAGGAGTCGATGTAGAGATAGAACGGCCCGTATGGTGCGTTGTTTTCTACCCAATCCATGGCGCTCAAGAATACTCGCGCTGCCTGAAAGTCATCTTCGCACGGGCGCTCGCCTTGGTTCCACAAGTATTGCAGCATGCCGGTCATGCGGGGCGAATCCGGCTCTGCGTCAGTATACTTGGTCGGGTCGACCGCGCCAGGCGGCAAGGTCTTCCAGTGGTCGAACTCTTGGCCCCGCACAAAGTCCCAGGAGCAAAAGCCCCGCGTAAAGTTCATGGTTGCCTTGAACATGTGATATGTATCGGCGATGAATCCGGTGTTGACGCCTGCTTCAACGAGGCGCTCCGCGACCGGTGTGTGTTCCGGCGGTATCTTGTGCCAGCCCCGCGGCGAAGGGCTAGAGCCAAGCGTGTCAAAGCCGAATTGCCAAGGAAAACTGTTCATGCCGGTAAAGAGTGCCCGGCGCGCGGGAATGGTAGGATAGGCACAGCCGTACGCTTCAGTGAATACCACGCTCTCTGCCGCCAAGTTGTCGAGAACCGGCGTACGTATGAAATCAGCGCCAAGTGTGTGCACCATGTCGGTGCGCATGGTATCAAGGCAGATGACAACGACATTCATTCCGCATTACCTTGGATGCTTTGACGTTCAACTTTGCCTATAGCAAAGCATAGTCCGTAGAGGACATGCAAGCCTAGGTGCATTAAAGGAAGGCATGGCAGCAATTGCAGTCCAGGACTTCTGAGAGCAATTTGTTGCACGGCGGAATATGGCACCGCTAGAATGGGAAGTCGGTGCCTACGAGACCGCATGAACGCAATTCCCCGTAACTGACAGTACCTTCATCTGGCAACACCTATGGAACAGACAGCACGCATAGCCGGGGGATCGCGCCAAGGACTTACGGCGTGGACTCGGCTGGCATGGCTAATTGGCGCCGGCTTTTTTCTGATTACACTGCTTAGCCGGGTCCCCTTTCGCAGCGAAACCCTCTTTGCGTGGGATTCGGCAAACTATGCGTTTGCCCTGGATAAATTCAACGTTGCCTTTCATCAGCCGCATCCACCAGGCTACCCGCTCTATGTAGCCAGCGCGAGGCTCATCTACAATCTTGGCATTGACGCCAACATGAGCTATGTGATTCTTTCGCTTGTGGCAAGCAGTCTGGCAGTTTTGTGCATATTCTTACTCGGCTGGCGGCTCTATGGAATGCAGGCCGCGATTGTCAGCGCCTTGTTGCTCGCCACGAGCAGCAACTTTTGGTCCCACGGCGAGGTAGCCTACCCCTATGCCTTCCTCGCCTTATTCAGCACACTCGTGCTACTGCTCTTGACCGAAACAAAGGTTGGGTCGCGCAATCTGATTATTCCGGCGGCACTCGTGTTGGGCTTGGGCGCCGGTTTCCGTCCGGACTTACTGCTCTTTCTCTTACCTGTATGGGTCTACGCGTGGTGGGGGCGAAGCTTGCGAAGCTTGGTGGGCGGGATTGTCGTGATGCTGCTGGTAGTCTTGTCTTGGGGAATCCCTATGGTGCAACTTACCGGTGGCTGGGATGCGTACGTAAAGGCATCGACCGAGCAATATGGCTTTTGGGCCGGGCAGTCTTCCGGCCTCATAGGGTACTTCAGAGCCGTTCTGGAAAACACGCGCACCCTGGCGGGCGTTCTCTATAACGGCATCGGCATCGCTCTGCTACCGATTCTCTACTACTTGGGCCGTTACTTCTCTCCGCAGCAGATCGTGAGAGATGCGCGCACGCGCCTCATTCTGCTGTGGGTAGCCGTACCACTGGTGTTTTATATGCTGGTATTCATGGGAAATCCCGGCTACATTCTCTCGCTTCTCCCCGGCTTGCTCATCTATGCCGCGTTAGCCGTGCGTGGTTTCTCCCGCGATTGTGAGCAGGCATACCGTTTTTTCATGACACAACGCGGCATGGTCACAACCGCGCTCACGCCGCACCGCGTTTCCCTCGGAATCGCAGCGGCGCTTGTCGCTGTCATCGCCATCTCTAACGCCAGTTTATTTCTCTTCGCTGCCGGTCAGGGACGATATCAGGAAATCAGGAGTATCGATGAGATTCTTACCAAGCAGGTTCGGTACATTGCCTTGAATCACTCTCCCAATGAGACTCTGATCGTAGCGTTCGACCGTTCCCGCCAGCTCAACTTTTATCTACAGGACTATTCTTTCCGCCTACTGTTCAACCCGGCTGATCCCCAGTATTGGGAAACACGCCAGGAATTCACGATTCCGGAAGGAATTTCGCAGGTTATCTTGCCGGACTTGGTGCGAAACGCCAGTGACCGGACTGATCACATTGTCGAGATTGGCTTGGGGCCCGAGGTGAGTCTCTACGTGGTGAACGTCAAGCCGGGGGACGTGCTCATTCATGGGTACCAGTATGCTTCCGTGCGCCCCGCACCGGAGTGAGAAGCATGAGTTCTTCACCGCCGGCTCATGTTTCCAAACCTCGAGAAACACGCTGCGGTAATCGCATGCTGCAGTGGGGCTCCCAAACCTATGTGGTCGGCATACTAAATGTGACACCGGATTCCTTCTCCGGTGATGGCATTGGCGGCGACGTGCGGCGGGCCGTGTCCCAGGCGGTTCAATTCGTTGCGGAAGGCGCGGACATCCTCGATATTGGCGGCGAATCGACAAGGCCGGGTGCAGGCACCGTATCGCTCCAGGAAGAACTCGACCGCGTTCTGCCAGCGATCGAGGCGATACGGCGGGAGCTGGAAACACCCCTCTCGATTGACACATACAAGGCCGCCGTAGCCCGGGAAGCCGTGCGCGCCGGAGCGTCAATGGTCAACGATGTTTGGGGACTTGGCGGTGATCCTGCGATGGGGGCAACCGTTGCAGCATTGAACGTGCCGGTAGTGCTCATGCATAATCGACGATCGGAGTCGCAGCGATCAGCCCTCGGAGGGTTCTACGAAAAGGTCTCATATGGTGACGTCGCGCAAGACGTAGCGAGAGAACTTGGGGAAGCGGTTGCCCGTGCCACCTCCTACGGTATCGCGGCCGAGAACATCATCATCGATCCTGGGATCGGCTTCGGCAAGACACCGCAACAGAATATCGAACTCATGCGCGACCTTAGCGCATTCCAGCGTCTGGGGCAGCCGGTGTTGGTTGGCACTTCACGAAAGTCCTTTATTGGGCTGACGCTTGATCTCCCCGTCGAAGAGCGGCTGGAAGGCACCGCCGCTACGGTGGCGCTGGCAATTGCACAGGGCGCAGATCTGGTACGCGTCCATGACGTTGGTCCCATGGTGCGCGTGTGCCGCATGACAGATGCAATCGTGCGCGATGCATGACCGCCGGATCACAGTCTACATAACAAAAATCATGTTCGGTGTTGCCTATCCTTCCTAGCGCTCGAAAGTAAGCCACCCCTTGTCCAGCCGCAGAAACTTCATCCTTGGCGTGATGAACGGTGTGTTCTATACCACCGGAATGGCCTTTACGAGTGCGACCGTTGTGCTGCCGTGGTACGTGAGTCAGCTAACGGAGTCGAACGTGCTCATCGGCATCTTACCTGCTATCCAGCTTGGGGGATGGGCGTTGCCCCAGATGCTGCTGATCAACTTCTTGCAACACCGGCGTCAGAGGCTCAAATACTATCGGCGCAGCTCGCTCGTGCGCAGCACTTGTTGGGCGCTGCTTGCGGCTACAGTGCTCGTAGCGCCGGAACGCCCGGAGATCGTGCTGCCGGCTCTCATCGGCCTGATGGCCGTCGCGTCGCTTTCCGGTGGCCTTACCGGCCTGGCGTTTTTCGATCTGGTCGGGCGTATTGTGCAGCGGCGACAGCTCTCGACGTTCTTTTCGCTGCGAAATTTCTTTGGCGGCCTTGGCTCTCTGGCCGCCGGTCTCGTCGTGCGCCAGGTACTCGAACGTTCGGAAGGAAGTCTCGAATACGTTTGGCTACTCTTCTTGCTGACGTGGGTGTTCACAAGTGCCGGGTTCTTGTCGTTCAGTGCCGTCAAGGAGCCGGAGGTCCCGCCCATGTTGCCGAAACGTACTATGCGTCAGGACTTACGCCGCATCAAGGAGATTGTCATGCGCGACCCACCGTTTCGCATGTATCTCATTATCCGCACTTTGGCCATGCTTGCCTCTGTCGCGATGCCTTTCTATGTGGTGTATGGCGTAAGGGTACTGCAATTGCCTGCGGCGGTGGTGGCGTCTTCTGCAGTGGCCCTCATCGGCGGTGTGATTGGCGGCAATGTTATGTGGGGCTGGTTGGGCGCGCGCGGCGGCGGTTGGCTGCTCCTGGTTGCGACGACGTTGGTGAGCGTATTGCCGCCGGTGCTGGCAATTGTCGCACAATTGCTTTCCGATGCTCATGTCTCGACTACTCTGATAGGTTGGCTCTTTCTTGTCCTCTTTGTCTTCCTCGGCACTACAACAGGTGGGCAGGAAGTCACATTCTCCGTTTTGGCAATAGAGGTTTCCCCTGTGGAAGATCGCATCATCTACTTGGGTTTCACGAATACCCTGGTCGGCATCTTGTTGTTCCTCACTCCGGTGGGAGGACTTCTTGCTGATCTCGTGTCCTTCGAGGCCCTATTTGGCGTGGCCGGGGTGGTTGCGCTTGCTTCAATCATCCTCGCAATAGCTGCGCTTCGTCGATTCGCCCGGCCTCTCTAGGAGCACGCCAAGACGGTAGTGACGCCTGATGCGGAAAGCGCGTAGCGGCGGAAGGCCGACCGAGCTCACGGGCAAGATTCCCTGTAGCAATGAGCGCGGCACATATGTGCAAGGGCAACCTCCTGGATCGTCCGCGCCGTGGGACAATAGCTTCTTGTATAATACGCAGGGATAATTTGACTAATTAGAGAAGGGTACGACGATGAAAATTGGGATATTCACTGACGAGGTGCATCCGGACTTTGCCACTGGGCTGGGCGTGATGCGCGAGCACGGCATCATGTATGCGGAACTGCGCACGATCAACGGCACGAACCTGATGGACCTTTCACCGGATGGACTGGATGACGTGCAACGCCTCCTGAAGCAGAATGGCATCCAGGTCAGCGCACTCGGTACACCGATATTCAAGTGCCCGTTGGAGGGCCGGGAGCGCAAGATTGAAGGTGATACCTTCGGCGCGCAGGAAATGACGTATGAAGAGCATCTGGCGCTCTTGCCGCACTGCTTTGCGCTGGCCGAGCGCTTCGGTACGCGTGTGGTACGCTGCTTCTCTTTCTGGCGAGACGAGGATCCGGAGGAGGTATTCCCCAAGGTTGTGGAGCGGTTTGGGCCGGCGCTCGACATGGCCGCCAAGCATGGGTTCGACCTGTGCATGGAGAATGAGCCGACGTGCTACGCGGGTGTGGGCGAAGAGTCGCAGCGGCTAATCGAGGCAGTCGGTTCGCCACATTTGAAGGCAATCTGGGATCCGGGAAACTGCCTTTGGGCGGAGGAAGACCCGTATCCCAAGCATTACGCGGCAATACAGCCCCATCTGGCACACATGCACGTGAAGGATGCTCGTTGGGTAAACGGCGAGATAGAGGCCTGCCGGGTGGGCAAGGGCGAGACCGACTACGAAGGCCAGTTCCGCGCGCTGGCAAAGGACGGCTACGACGGCGTCTACACGTTGGAGATGCACTATCAAGTGGCAGGCGGGCCGCCGGAAGCAGCGGCAATAGAATCTGCCAAGGCGTTGCGGGAGATGCTGACGGCGGCGAGCGCGTAAAAAAGGAAGGGCATTGGCGCAACGCCAATGCCCTTCCTAAAGCTAAGTTTATACGAATTGTGAGCGGCTGATCCTAGTCAATCTCGGGAATGTCTAGATCCATGCCGGGATAGATAGTTTTCGGGTCTTCGCCATCGAAGCGCCACTTATTCTTTTGGAAAATCACGTCCCACTTGGCGGCATCGCCGTACTCGCGTTGTGCGATGTCTTGAAGGGATTCCCCCGGGCCGACTTTGATTGTCGTGCGGACCCCGCCACCAGACTTCTTCTTGCCAAACAACGCATCCAGGAAGCCCATCGCTCACTCCAATCTTTGCTGAGAATGCCTAGCCCCAGACTTCAACTTCCGCAAGAGAGTATAGCAGCTTCTCATTGGGTTGGCAATGCTGGTTTGCCGATCAGCAATAAAGCACTGACCATCCCCCAATGCGTCAATCGGTGGAGACCGAAGAGTATATGCGAGTGACGCGCCGCGAGCCATTGGTGAGAGTGACCGTCTGGTACCATGATGACGAGGAACCGCATCGTGTGCTCTGCCGCAATTCTCCCTAAGCAACGGCTCTGAATTGTGCTGAGAGCGAGCACAGTCTTTGAGTAGTGCAGGAGCACTGCCGTGCCTGACGTTTCATTAGTATTGAGTCTTTCCCTCGCCGTGCTCGCGGCCTTCTTGCTGGGTCTCGTCGCGCAGCGTATGGGGTTGCCCGTAATTTTGGGGTACTTGGTTGCGGGGATCGCCATTGGGCCGTTTAACCCTGTACTGCATGCCGATCAGCACGACGTCCAGGTGCTGGCAGAGATAGGCGTGATGTTCCTCCTCTTTGCTGTCGGCGCGGAGTTCTCGCTGCGTGAGCTGCGCCACCTGGGACGCATTGTTGTGCTTGGGGGCATTGGGCAGATTGCTCTGACGATGGCCATTGGACCCTTTGTCGGAAGCTTTCTTGGTCTTACTCTTGCGCAGGGAATTCTGTTGGGCGCCCTTGTCGCCCTCTCCAGCACCGTGGTAGTCATCAAAGTTCTCATGACCCGCGGGGAGTTGCAATCGCTTCACGGCCGCATTGCGCTTGGCATTCTCATTCTTCAAGACATTGCGGTTGTACCAATGGTCGTAATTCTCCCGGCATTTGCAGCGGGTGGCGAGGACGTGGTCTTTGACTTGCTCTTACTTGCCGGCAAGGCGGCCGCAGTCTGCATTGGGGCGTACTTCATCGGCGCGCGCGTGGCACATTGGCTGCTCACCCACATTGCCCACGGCGAGTCGCGTGAGCTCCTCATCCTCTCCGTTGTGGCGATCGCGCTTGGCACGGCGTTCTTAGCTCAATTCGTCGGTCTTTCGCTGGCATTCGGCGCTTTCCTGGCCGGGCTTGTCGTCGCGGAATCAGAATTTCGCACCCAAGTAGTGGCTGAGATTGTACCGCTGCGGGATCTATTCGCGTCGCTCTTCTTCGTTTCAATTGGAATGCTGTTTGACCCTGTGTGGCTCATCGGCAATTTGGGAGCGGTCGGTCTTACGGTTGCCGGAGCCGTTCTGGGCAAAGTGGTTATCTTGATGATACTGCTCCTTCTGCTGCGCGTACCGGCGCATGCTGCCGTTTGCGCCGCGCTGAGCTTGGGGCAGGTTGGCGAGTTTTCCTTTGTGTTGGCACAGATCAGTGTTGGAGCGGGAGCGTTGCCCAGCGGCATCTTCAACCTTGTCATCAGCACGGCGCTCATTAGCATTTTCTTGACGCCGTTTCTCTTGCTGCTCGAGCCGCCGCTTCTTCGCTTGCTGCGGGCTTTACCGGTCATTGGCGGGAGGTTTGCGGAACCGGATATCGCGCCCTATTGGGAGGGCCTGTTCCGCGGCCATGCGGTGATCTGCGGTTTCGGACGGGTCGGGCGGGAGCTCGCCGAGGCGCTTGACTTACAGAACATCCACTACGTAATTGTGGAATACAATCCGCTGACGGTAAGCGAACTCCGCGACAAGGGCGTGCCGGTGGTGTTTGGCGACGCGGGCAGTCCTGCGGTCCTTGCGCACGCCAAGCTAGAAGACGCGTCACTCTTGGCAGTGCTCGTTCACGATGACGTGGCGGCGGAAGTTGCCGTGCGCCACGCGCGCATTCTGAACCCGGGGCTCGACATTATTGCCCGGGCGAGCAGCCGGGAGGCAATCCAAAGATTGCGTGAAGCCGGAGCCTCAGACGTAGTGCAGCCGGAGTTCGAGGCTGGCGTTGAAGTGATCCAGCACGTCTTTCAGAAGTTCGAGATACATGGAGAGGAACTGGAGCAGCTTGTCGGTGAGCGTCGCTCCGCCTTCTACCGGCATTGGGAAGGCCCTTAAAGTTGGTGGCGGCGAAGACAGTTGGCGGGTGCCATGCAGAGCGGGCAGAAGCCGGCCACTTCTTGGGGCTCTCTCCACAGGAATATCCATCTGGGAGTACTTACGTATCCATTGCCGGGCATGGAAGACTGGAAAGGCCGGGAACCCCTCACCCCGACCCTCTCCCCAAGAGGCTGTCTCATAATTGGCCTTACCGAAGTATCCTGCCGTGCAGAGAGGCTAAGCGAGGTCTTGAGATAGACGTTTGTTGCTTTCTGGGCGTCGCATCAAGCTTTCAAGCTACCGGTTCCATCACTGTTACCACTCTGTCAATACGATCCGCCACTTGGTTGCGTTCCTCATTTTACCTACCGTGCTCTGTAGCGGAATTATGAGACGGCCTCCCAAGGAGAGGGAGTAAATCTAAAGCCTGTGGCCGACTCTCCTAAAGCCTGGGGCCGAATCTATAGAGGCTGGTCCCAATCGAAGGTCGCGGCGCCAGCACGAATAGACTACGTTTGGTCGCCGAGTACTGCCCAAGTGCGGTCGTGTTGACGGCATGGTCCGCGGTCTTCCCAACCAGATGTGCCGTCACGCGTCCCGCCAAATCTTGCCGCGTTGCTTCACGTTGGCCAGGAGCGCTTCGTCGAAGGGCGGTGGGGTGGGAAACCCTTCCGGCTGCGGTGGATTCCAGCCGAGAACGAGCAGCACGGCGGGATTTGTGTAGTAGGCGGTGTACGTTTGATTCAACAAGGTAGAAAAGAGGTCCTCGTGCGCCAATTCAACGGCACGGAGCACCTCGTCACGTTCAGCATTGGAAAGCGCTAGGAATGCAACATACGTGGATGCGGCATCGTCTACAGCGGATGCCTGCCGTCGCTCGCCGGCTGCCGCCTCGATAGCGTTCAGCGCGGCAAGTATGGGACGGCGCAGTGCAGCGCGCTCGCTGAGAAAGCGATCGAGCATGCTGGCGCATCCTGCGTCGCCTGCCCCCGGCATCTCGTCCTGCGCGGGTATCAACCGGTTTTGAATCGCTGCCAGGAGCGCTAGCTGTTCCTTAGTGAGAATCTCACCATCAACGTGTTGTTTGCTCATGATGCCACTTCCCGGAAGTTATGCTTCAACCAGTCGGAGACGTGGAGCGCCAGGGCCTGGATTGTACTGGTCGGGTTGACCGCAGCGGACGTGACAAAAAGACTCCCGTCCACGATGAAGAGATTGGGCACGTCGTGGGCGCGTCCGTATCGGTCTACAACCGAATTGGCGGGATCATTGCCCATGCGCGCGGTGCCCATCAAGTGCCACCCCGTTTCCCGCGTAAGCGGTTGGTTCAATACCTGTGTGGCGCCCGCGGCGTCCACAAGGTCCCGCGCCCGCGCAATGGCGTAATCCAGACTCCTTCTGCTGTTCTCACTCACTTTGTACACAATCCTCGGTGCCGGAATGCCATTGCTGTCCGTCAGGGTGGCATCAATTTCAACACGATTTTGCGCCTCGGGCAGGTCTTCGATCATGACGCCGATCGTAAGCGTGTGAGCGCTGCGCTCGCGTTGTACGCGATGGTGTTCCGAGCCCCACGGGATCTTTTCACCGGGAAAGTTGCCAAGAGCTGTGGAGAGAGGGCCGCTCTCTCGACCCATCTGGAGTTGAAATCCACGCACATAGCCTCTGCTTGTATCAGTCTCATAGAATTCCTGACAGTGAAGAACCATGCCGAGTGGGCCCACGTAACCGTTCAACGGTTCGGCAAAAACGCCAGTCACAAATGTCACGGGATGGAACATGAGGTGCGTGCCGACGAGACCGCTTGAGTTGGCGAGGCCGTGTGGGAAGAGACTGGACACTGAGTTGAGCAGCAGCCGCGGCGTGCCCACCCCGTTGCACGCGACGATGACGACCCGCGCGCGTTGTTGAGCAATGCCGCCATCTGCCGTGTAGTACACGGCGCCGCTGGCACGGCCACGCCGGTCCACGGTGATCTCCCGCACCCGCGCGCGAGTGATGAGGCGCACTCCCTTCGCCAGAGCCATCGGCCAGTACGTCACGTGGGCACTGGACATGGCGCCGCGCGGACACCCCATGTCGCACGGCCCGCAGTAATTGCACTCCTGCCGCCCTTCGCCAAAGGGCGCAGTAATGAGGGCGTTGTCAGTCGGCCACCAGTGCCAGCCCAGCTTTTCCAAGCCGCGAACATAAGCCTTGGTAGCGGCATCGAGACCGAGTGGCGGCGTTTGGCGGGGCGTGCGCTCCGGATTGGCGGGGTCACCGTTCAGACCCGAAACGCCGATGTTGGCATCGTTCTGCTCGTAATACGGCGCGAGGTCCCCATACGTCACAGGCCAGTCGTCGGCAACGCCGTCCAGCGTCTTTACGCGGAAATCAGAGGGCCGGAAGCGCGGAAAGTGACCGCTCCAGTGGATGGTGCTGCCGCCAACGGCATTGAACATGAGCGGCGTAATGGGGGTGTCATCGTTGTTGAGGGGGTAGTCCTCCGGACGCTGCCGCGCGTTGGGATCTTTGGCGAAGTCAGTCTGCCGGTGCAATTCCCAATCGACACTGCTATGAGGGTAGTCCGCAGGATCGACCCAGTCGCCTTGCTCCAGGCAGACCACGTCAAGTCCACCCGACGCCAATGACCACGCTGCCGCCGCGCCGGACGCGCCGGCACCGATGATTAGGACATCTGCAACGTCATGCGATTGCGCCACGCGAGCGTTCCTTTGCAGATTGTGCGCTTAGATTGAGGCTGGTGTCTTGCCTTAACTATCGGGCATAAAACCAAACTATCAGTCCCGTCTCGTACCACAAGTGGTGCAAGTGTAACAGAATCCATAGAACTAAGAAATGGTCTCTGCGGTCGGAATGAGTAGATAAGGATTTGATATCCCCGCTGGGCCGCATCTCTAGTTATTCCAAACGCAGCTTCAAACTGGGTTCGTGGAATCTAAGCATCCCGCACACGAAATTCTTCGTCGCTGCGCTCCTCAGAATTGTAAGTGTTGAGTAATTCGTTGACAGAATTTGCTTTCCCGAAGAAAGCGCTACAAGGCCTTGTCATTCCGAGCGTAGCGTCGAACAGGGTTCGCGGAATCTAGGGTCCCTGCTCAACACACTTTCACGGCCTCAGCACTCTAGATTCCGCGCTAAGAGCGACACTCCGCTACGCTCCGTTCGGAATGACATGTGTGTAGGTGAGCACAGAGTTCTACTCCCATGTTTCTTGTGCCAAATCTGTCAACGAATTACCTGACATTTACAAGAATGACATGCCGGGAATAGCCTTGCATGGTTGACAATCATATCTCTATATTCCAGGCTCAAGTCTACTCATAGGAATTTAAGAAGCGGTGAGTTTGGGATTGGACACTCTTGTTGGTGGTCTCGCGTATACTACTCGCAGTGAGGTGGCAATGGCTAGTCGTAGGTTGGCTCCTAATGGAATAGAGGAGAGCGCCAATGGAAACGCGCAAACTAGGCACAACCGGCATCGATGTCTCAGCCTTCGCGTTGGGAACCTGGGAACTCGGCGGGCTCTGGTGGGGACCGATAGATGCCGAAGATAGCGTCGAAATCCTGCATCGCGCCCTGGATCTCGGTGTCACCACCTATGACGCCTCCGACGCTTACGGCAACGGTCGCTCGGAAGTAATTCTGGGCGAAGCATTGCGCGGGCGGCGCGCAGACACGGTGCTCATCACGAAGGCGGGCTACCTGGTGGGCATAGATGGAGCGCAGGCGCTCTTTCAACAGCGGGGCGTGCCCCAGCCGCAATGCTATGAGCCGTGGTACATTCGCCACGAATGTGAACTGAGCCTGCGCCGCTTGCAGACCGACTACATTGACGCGTATCTCCTGCACGATCCGCCGGTGGACGTAGTCAAACGCGAAGAACCCTGGGAGACGCTGCGCGAACTGAAACAGGCCGGCAAGGTGCGCAGCATTGGGCTTTCGTCTTCCGTAGCGGCCTGCCTGGAGGCCGTGCGGCAGGGCTACGCAGACGTGGTTGAGGTCTCGTATAGCGTGGCGCTGCAAGAGGCGGCGGCAGAGCTCTTTCCGCTCTGCGCGGAGAAAGGGGTTGGCGTGTTGGCGCGGTCGCCTTTTGCTTCCGGGCGGCTTTTTCAGGACGCGGCAACTGTGGAACGCCTGACGGCGGCGCTCGTCAAGCCGCCGGTTGAGTCCCTGCACGCAGCCGCGATCAAGTTCGTGCTCTCCTATCCGCACGTGGCGGCGTGCATCACCGGCATGATGAACACGGAGGAACTTGAGGCAAACGTGGGCGCAGCCGAACCGCCGTTTCTTGCCGATGAGCAGAGGAAACTCGCTGAGGCGCCGTAACCAATCCGTTCCTGCGTCGTGCGCTGCATAGTGGTTTGTTGGGAACAAAATGGGTCAGCTGACGTGACTGTGGAGCCGTGATAGGCTAGAGCCAGCAGTGGAAGTCTCCGGCAAGATTTCGGCGTCCTTGCGGCGGTGAGGTGGCAGTTGTTGCGAGGTAGGTGAGCCGAAGCAAATTGCCGCGCCACTGCTGTTGACATAACGATAGAATCTGGGAGATCGCACATGAGCGAACAGGCACCATCGGATCAGGACGTACGACAGCACTTTACGGAGCGGGCGGCATCCTATACGGGCGGGCAGGGCGACACGGTGGAGGTGATGGTCGCCTTGGCCACGCCCGGAGCCGACACGACCGCGCTTGACGTGGCAACCGGCACTGGCTTGGTCGCGTTTGCGCTTGCCGCGGAAATCACGGGAAGCGGCTCAGTCATTGGCGTGGACTTCACGGCCGCCATGCTTGCCCGCGCCGCGGAGCAACAAGAGACGGACGGCGCGGTGGCAAGTGACGGGCAAATATCTTTTGCGGCGGCTGATGCGACGCGCTTACCGTTTGCCGATGGGATGTTCAGCGTTGTGACATGCCGCTTTAGCGTTCATCACTTTACGCATGCCATACCGGCTATGCAAGAAATGGCGCGTGTGCTCGCGCCGGGAGGCCGGCTGGTTATTGGCGAGTTCGGCATGCCGGAAGACCCGCAGAAAGCGGCGTACTTCAACCGCATGGAGCGCTTGCGTGGGCACTCCCACGTACAGGCGTTCAGCGAGAGTCAATTGAGCCGGATGATGGCGGACGTTGGCTGCCCGGTGCGAGACGCGCGCCTGCTGAAGCGGGAAATGCTGGCCAGTGAATGGTTCGAGACCGCCAACACCACTGATGAGAACCGCGAAATTGCGAGGAAAATGCTCTGGGACGGGCTGGAAGGTGACCTGGCTGGTCTCTCGCCACAGCGCGTTGGTGAAGACCTTCTCTTGACTCGACACGAGATCGTCCTCAGCGGCGTGAGAGCCTAGGATCGCGTCTCCCCTAATCCCCTTGCCCGAGGCAGCCCTTACCTTATGCGCCAAGAAGCGGGGGACAAGTCCCCGCGCTACAGCTTGTTGGCGAGGCTTGAGCCGGCACTGGCAAGAGTACATCAACCGAGTCTGGATGCTTAGACTATGGAACCCCTTACCTGGATAGAGATCAGCCGCGGCGCGCTGTGGCACAATATCACCGCGTTCAGACAACGGCTAAGCCCAGGGGCTTCTCTGTTGGCTGTTGTCAAGGCCAACGCCTACGGCCACGGACTGCGCGTTGTGGCTCGGAGCATCGCCGCTCATGTCGATTGGCTCGGCGTCAATACACTTGATGAAGCGTTGGCGTTGCACAACGACGGGATTACGACGCGCCACGGAGCCGGGCCGCTGCGGGTCTTGATCATGGGCTTTACCCCCCATAGCCGCGCCGCGGAGGTCGTGCGGCTCGGGTTTCGGCAGGTTGTCTTCGATCAAGCCGCCGCCGCGTGTCTGGCACAGGCCGCGGTGGCGCAGAACGTGACCGCCGCCGTGCACGTGAAGATCGAGACGGGCACGTACCGGCTGGGCGTTGGGTTCCAGGAGGCGCTCCCGTTTCTGCGGCAGTTGCAGTCCTTGCCTCATCTCACGGTCGAGGGCATCTACACCCACTTTGCGACGGCGGAAGATACGGCTGATGACTCCTATCTCCAATTGCAGATCAGCCGTTTTGCGGAGGCGCAGGCGGCCTTGGCACGCGCCGGGATGGGCGTAACATATCAGCACATGGCGGCAACGGCGGCGACAGTGGTGGCGCCGGCCGCGCACGGCAGGTTGGCGCGCATCGGCATTGGTCTCTACGGCTTGTGGCCGTCGCTGGACACGAAGATCGCTATGACAGAGCGCTCTGCGCAACCCCTGACGCTACGTCCCGTCATGCAATGGAAGACGCGTATCGTGCACATACAGAACGTGGCGCGTGGCGAGACCGTGGGGTATGGGCGCACGTATCGCACGCGGCGCGATTCAAACATAGCAGTCATCCCTGTGGGATACTCTGACGGCTATGACCGCAAGCTGTCGAATGTGGGAAAAGTTGCCGTGCGCCGCAGGCTCGCAGCCGTTGTCGGTCGCGTCATGATGAACATGACACTCATTGACGTAACCGACATTCCAGGGGTCCAGGTTGGCGATGAGGTAACGCTGCTGGGGACGGAGATCCCGGCAGAACACATTGCGACACACGTTGGGACGATCAACTACGAGATTGTGAGTCGCATCAACCCGGCTCTGCCGCGCATTGCAGTGCCTTAGTAGAACAAGAATGTCGTATTGGCGAGCAGTTGCGCATGGTGCTGTTGTCCGATAACGCGGGGCAACGGCGCAGGTTGCAAACCTGCGCTACCGGTGGTTGCAATGTTGTAGAACCACTAAGCGGTCTACGACGCCTCAACCTGACGCCGAGAGAAGACGTCCCAATCCACCAGCAGGCTCGCGGCAATGAAGATCGAGGAATAGGTACCTGTTGCCGTGCCGATCAGGAGCGCCAGGACGAAGTCCTTGATGGCCAGACCCCCAAAGAGGTAAAGCGCAAAGAGTGTAATGAGCAACGTGATGGACGTGTTCAACGAGCGGTCGATCGTCTGATTGACACTGAAGTTCACGACGGTGGGAAGGGGCGCATAGGCATATTTGGAGCGATTCTCACGCACACGGTCGAAGACCACGATCGTATCGTGCACCGAATAGCCGATGGCGGTGAGAATGGCCGTAATGAACATAGAGTCGATCTCTTTATTGACCAGGAAACCCAGCACGGAGAATACGCCCAACACGATCAATACATCGTGGACAAGCGCGCAGATCGCGCAGACGCCATAGCGGAAAGGTTGGGGTACGTGGCGAAACGCCCACGTGATGTACACAAGAATACCCACTGATGCTACCAGCACCGCGAGAATGGCTCTCTGGGTGAGTTCCCGGGCGATCACGGGTCCCACAGCTTCGAAGCGCAGCTCCTCAGCTTGGCCGTTTACCTCTTCCAGAGCGCCGCGCACGGCTTGCTTATCCTCCAGCCCAAGTTCCTTTGAACGGATAATGACCGTGCCCTCACCTGTCGCCTGCACAAGTGGCTCGCCAAGATTGAGGCTCAGGTAGACGCGCTTGATTTCCTCGGTAGTTGGTGTGGCGTCGAAGCGTAGTTCATAGATAGTACCGCCAGAAAAGTCGATACCTGGTTGCAAGCGGAAGAAGATGAGCGAAAGAATACTCGGAACGATTATTACCGCTGATACAACGTAAGCCCACTTCCTGCGGCCGACAATGTCAAACATTTGATGCAGCTACCCTGTCTTTCATGTGCGTGGTTTTAGGTCTGTCCCGCGCCGGCCGGTTTGCAACGGCCAGAGAGGTTGATTGGTTTGTCGCCATCGCTCCAGCGGGACTAGTGTCTTGCAAAGAGACACGATGGATTCCCGCGGAAGCGGGAATGACGGTTTGCGTTTTACGCATCTTCATTGCAATACCGTACACTATATCCCAAATCTGCGACGCTTGATTACTGCTTGTTTCACAGCCACGGCTCTTGTCCAATTCGGCCTTATGCTCACGGACGTTTCCCGCAGCGATAGCGCTGCTGCTCATTCTTCCAATTTCAGTGTCTGGAGAAGGCCGCGGTAAAGGGAACTCTCCCGCGCAAAGATGTAGTGCGGAGAGGTAACGGAGACGCTCATACAATCCGCTTGCCGCAAGCTTGCCACAGCAGAGAGCAAGTCCTTGGACTTTACCTGGACGGTTACCGCGAACCACGAATCGTCCTGCTCATCTCTGGCAAATACTCGAGCAATTGTTGGGCCGAGCAGACCGCCGACTTCCGGAAATGCCGCTAGCTTGGCCGCGATTGCCTCTGCAGAGTCTCCTTGCATGTTTGCGGTAAGCGTCGAGTATGGTTCGGCGCTTTGCGAAGCTTCTATGTGTTCCAGGATCTGCCGCAGCGCCTCCCGCTTGGCAGCGCTCGCGCGCAGTCGTTCTCGATTTCCGACAAGACATGCCTGCGTTTCCAAAATGACCCCATGTTCGATCATCTTGAGCCGGTTGTCTTTGAGCGTTGCGCCCGTGGAAACCAAGTCAACGATGATATCGGCATAGCCGAGAGTCGGCGCCGCCTCCAGACCGCCCTCGGCCTGCACAACCTGGAAGTACGTGATGCCCTGCTGGAAGAGAAACTGGCGAGTCTGGGAAGGAAAGGTCGTGGCAATGCGCAGTACCCGGCCTCTTTCGCGAAACTCTAGCGCCACTTCGGCAAGGTCGGTCAAGGTACGAACGTCTATCCATTCCTCCGGTACCGCAATGGCGAGTCTCCCCTGGGAGTACCCCAGGTCTTCCGCGACGACCACGAGATTGTCGCCTTCTTGCCGCATTTCAGACAGAATGTCAAAGCCGGTAATGCCGGCGTCGGCGTCACCGTTGCGAATTTGCTCGACCATTTGCCACGCGCGCTGAAAGAGGATCGCCACGTTGGGAACTGTCGGGAACGTCGCTTCATATGCGCGCGAATTTGGACGCACGACGTCAAGGCCGCACCTGGCGAAGAAATCCAGTGTTTGCTCCCCAATGCGGCCCTTGCTTGGCACGAGCAGACGCAGCGCTTCAGCCATTGAGCACCTGCACCACTTCACCCAATGAAAGCGCTTGTTCGGTGGCTTCGGATAGATTACGCAGGATTGCGGTGTCATTTTTGTCCTCTACTAAGAGGACAAAAGGGATTCCCCTCCGATTGGCGTAGCCAATGCGCGCACGCTCGGCGCGTTGCCGCAGGTCGTGTTCCGCGCTGATGCCCTGTTCCCGGAGCCGCTGCGCTGTTTGCATGCTGGCGTGTGTGGCGCCTGTGCTGGCTGCAGCCACAAGCACCTGCGTTGGCGGCGGAGCCGGCGGCGCAGCGCCTTGCTCGTCCAAAGCCAGCCGGAGGCGCTCCAGGCCAAACGCGAATCCCACCGCCGGAACGGACTTGCGCCCGCCAAGGGATTGCACAAGTTCGTTGTAGCGGCCGCCGCCACACAACTGGCTCTGGCCTGTTGAGTCGTACAGCTCGAACACCACATCGGTGTAGTAATGGAGGCCGCGCCCGAGAGCGAGTTGCACTTGCACGTGAGAATCCTCAATGCCATAGGCATGGAGCGCCGCCACCACATCAGTAAGGCGGCTAAGGGGCTGGTCGCCTAAGCCAAATGACTCCAGAAACTTTCGTGCGCGTTCCAGCACTTCCCCTGGTGCTCCCGAAAGGTCGTGCAAGCCTTGGATAAACTCAAATGCGCGTTCCAGCCGCTCATCTTCATCGGAAGCGCGTTGTTTGCGAAACATCCGGCCGAGTATTGCCTCTGCCGGTCGGCTGCCGTCGAGCTCGATTCCCATCTCCTGCAACGATGCGCGCAGCGTGGCTTGTGCCTGCTCCTCGGAGCCGGTAAAGGACTCTTGTGTCGTTGCTGCGGCCCGCCGGTTAGGGTGGATCTCTTCCAGGCGCTTGCGCACGTAGCCCAGGCCCCGCCCGGGCCTCCCCACGTCTTCCATGCTGTCGAGGAGAAAGTGCCGCAAACGGGTCGAAAGTCCCAAGCTGCCAAGTAATTCCAAGAGAATGCCAACGTGACCGATAACGAGCCGGTATTGTGCGATGCCAAGTCTTTTGAGCGTCCAACACGCTAACGCTATCACCTCGGCATCGGCGGACGGCCCGTCACTACCAAGTAGCTCTACGCCTGCCATCGAGAACTGGCGAAAACGCCCGCGTTGCGGTTTTTCGTAGCGGAACACCGGCCCAGAGTAGGCATATCGCAGCGGGAAAGTGGAGTTCTGATCGTTTCCCAGGTAGTAGCGAACGATTGAGGCGGTGAGTTCCGGGCGCAACGCCAAGCGACGTCCGCCGAAGTCTTCAAAGGTGTACATCTTGGAGATTGTCTCGGCGCCGGACTTGCGCAAGTAGAGATCAGCCTGCTCCACCAGCGGCACTTCGATGGGGACATAGCTTGCGAGTTGGAAGGCATCGAGCAGAGATTGCCGCAGTTGAGCTTGCACGTGGGTCTGCTGGGAGTCGAGGTCCAGCATCCCACGAACAGAGTCTATGGGGCGAGATTCTAGCGACATCGAGGATTCACTACTTATGGTTCCGTTGCTTGCTGCGGCGGTGTTTGGCGAGGCTCGGGAGATGGCTCTTCTTCCTGACCAACACCATAGAGCCACGGATGGTCGCGCAGTTGCGGGAGGCGTACCACGACGTAAAGAAACGTGCGCGTTATCGTAATCGCCGTAAACATGCTTATGATTACGCCGATCGCAAGTGTGACGGCGAAACCACGCACGATGCCCGTACCAAAATAGAAGAGCACGGCGCACGTAATCAACGTGGAAATATTGGAGTCTCGGATCGACGTCCAAGCACGATCGAAGCCGACGTCAAGGGCGGAGCGCAAGGATCTGCCCCGGCGCAGCTCTTCCTTCAGACGCTCGAAAATCAGGATATTGGCATCCACAGCCATACCAACGGAGAGGATGAATCCGGCGATACCTGCGAGCGTGAGCACGACCGGCCACAGCCGGAAGATACCAAGCACTAAGAGCGCGTAGATCAGCAGGGCGACAACTGCTACCAGGCCGGGCATACGATAGTAGATCAACATGAAGGTGGCAACAAGCGCCAAGCCGATAATTCCGGCCCGGAGGCTGCGGTCAACCGAGTCTTGGCCCAACGTAGGGCCAACGGTTCGGTTCTGTGCTATTTCCAGCGGTACCGGCAGGGCGCCGTACTTCAGTTTGATGACAATATCACGCGCTTCTTCCAGGGTGAAGTTCCCCGTAATGCGACCGCGGTTTGAGATGGTACTCGAGATCGTAGCAGCAGAGATTAGGTAGTTGTCGAGCGTAATGCCCAGCCAGGTGCACGGTGAGCCGCCTGAGCGTACACAGACGTTTTGAGACGTAAACTCTTCGAAGATTACCGCGCCTTCATCTTTGAGTTCAAAGTTGATCTGCGGCAGGCTGCGCTCATCGAAGCCGACTTCCGCAGACTCAACCATAGCCCCGGTGAAGAGCCTCCGATACTGCTCACCTTCAACGAGCCCGCCTACCTGAATGGGTGGGACTGAACTTCTGCCAAGGTCAACGAAGGCAAGTTCGCCGGTTTCGCGGAAGAGTGCGATGGCTTCATCCGGGTTAGCTACGCCGGGTAGTTCGACGATGATGCGGTCGGTGCCCTCCAATTGCACGATGGGCTCCGAGACACCCAAGGCATTCACGCGTTCGGCAATGATACCCCGTGTGGCTTCCATGTGGTCGGACGTGATGTTCTGATCTTCCGCGGGAGTGGCTCGCAACACTACATGGAGACCGCCCTGCAGGTCGAGGCCTAAGTGATAGCGGAGGTCGCGCACAAGGCGCGAATTGCCGATACCGAGGTTGAGACCTGGATTGCCGGGCCAATTGACATAGCTTGCCAGCGAGACGAATACGACAATGAATGCCAGGGTAATGTAAAAGCGTCGGTTCATTGCGCTGCAGTCTCGGTGTCTGCCATCGCCTCGACAACCTCGTCCGCGGGAGTGTCGGCGAGGGATGCCTGTGCTTGTGTGCGCACTGCCAGTTCAATTGCTTCTGCGATGTCGGTATTCTCTTTGAGGAAATTGCGGACGTTTTCACGCCCGAGGCCGAGGCGCGTGTCACCATGCGAGTAGTGCGCCCCTGCCTTGCGCACGATGCCATACTCGGTCGAGAGGTCGATGAGATCGCCCAGCTTGGAAATCCCTTCGTCGAACAAAATGTCGAATTCGCACGTTCGGAACGGCGGCGCCACCTTGTTTTTCACGACCTTGGCGCGCACGCGGATGCCTACCTGCTCCTGTCCGCTCTTCACGTAGTCAACACGACGAACGTCTACGCGCACCGACGAGTAGAAGCGGAGCGCGCGCCCTCCCGGCGTGGTCTCCGGGTTGCCGAACATCACGCCGATCTTCTCGCGCACTTGATTGATGAAGATGACCACTGTGCGCGAACGGCTGATTGCGGCCGTAAGCTTGCGGAGCGCCTGGGACATCAGCCGCGCTTGCAAGCCCATGTGGGCGTCGCCCATTTCGCCTTCTATTTCGGCTTTCGGTACCAAGGCCGCTACAGAGTCGACCACTATTACATCGACGGCATTGCTGCGCACCAGCATCTCGGCGATTTCCAAAGCTTGTTCGCCATTGTCCGGCTGGGAAACAAGTAGCTCTTCAATGCCAACGCCGCACTTAGCGGCATAGGTGGGATCGAACGCGTGCTCGGCATCCACAAAAGCAGCAGTGCCACCGAGTTTCTGCGCTTCAGCCACGACGTGCTGGGCCAGGGTAGTCTTGCCGCTGCCCTCATTGCCGTAAATCTCGACGACGCGGCCCCGGGGCAAGCCGCCTACTCCCAGCGCCAGGTCCAGCGATAGTGAGCCGGTAGGAACGACAGCAACAGGCACACCTGCCTCTTCGCCCATGCGCATGATCGAGCCTTTGCCGTAACGACGCTCAATCTGGCTGATCGCGGCCTGCAGAGCCTGGGTACGTCCCTCCACGCCATTTTCTTCAGTAGTCTTCGTTCGCCTAGCCATGGTAATGCACCCACTCCTTGATCTGTGGGATTCCGATTATTCTATCGTGTAAGTTAAATTCAGCATTCTCCATTATAGGCAATTTCCGTAGTGAAGCCCAATTGGAAGGAACGAAGAGCACGCGCGGAAGGCCGGTTAGCCTTCAGGCTTGAAAGCGGGCACGCTGACTTCGAGGTTGGCGCAATTCCTACGTCAAGATGGAAGTATCCGGCAGTACGGCGGCAGTACCGTCCTTGAATGAGTCACGCCCGCCGCAAGCCAATCCCACGTGCGGATGAACGCGCGACACGGCGGCGGCAATCGCATCGGAGATGTTGCGAATGTCCCACTGCGCGTGGCGGTCGCTGCGAATACGGGATATTTCCACGACTTCGCGCGCGTTGAGGTCTGCCAGGATGCGGAGGTTGTGCCCGTTGGCAAGTACGATTTCAGCACGCTTGTCGGCGCCAAGAGCGTGGTACGTCTCTTCCAAGAGATCGAGCGTGCGATTGTACTCGTCTGCAAAGCCGGCATTCCGAATAAGCGGCGGAAGCGTGCGCCCATGCGTGGGGCTGTGGGACTGAGAGATCTCAGTTTTCATGCGGTGGCGAATGAACTGGTGATACGCGGCTTCCGACATCACCAATTCAAACTGGTAGCGAAGGAATTCGAATTCGCGTAGCACAGTGTCGTGGGCATGCAGTCCGCGGTAGGCAGACCGGATGAATTGGCCCACTTGGTCGGCATCAAGGCGTGCTATCGCCTGCTGCGCGTCGGCAAGAGTCGTTTGTGAATTGTGAAACAACAGCGCCGCGGCTACGTGCCGCTCACCGTCCGGATCATAGCCTACGAGCCGCACCGGGTCTTTGGCTGTCGGTTGTGCGGGCCGGTCGGCCCTGGGAGAATTGCGGACATTCGGCGCCGGGGCAATGCCAAGCGCCGCTGCCGCTTTCCGAATGGCATCGCGTCCACTCTGAGGGTAAGGCAGTGCACGGATATACTTTTCCGGAAAGAGCGAGGGTGCAATCGGATGGAGGCTGGCAAAGAGCTTCTCACCGGTTTCACGGAATTCAGGGAGCGGTGATGAGAGCAGCCGCGTGATCATAAGGGCGAATTCACGCGCGTTCGTCGTTACCCCCACTTGGGTTGTCTGCGCCAGGGGCAAGACGTAGCGCGCGTCCTCCGTGGCACGGCGTTCAGCCGAGGAAGCGCGCATGCGGGGATACTTTTCCAGAAGATAGGCGGTGCAGCCGGCATAGAGCTTGCGATAGGCTGTGTAGCTCTGGGCTACTGCCTGTTCGAAGAGGCGCCGCGACTTGCCGCGACGGTATTCCCTAGGCAAATAGAATTGGCGCGGCACTTCCTCAAAGGGGATATACCGTCCGCTGTGCTGCGTGTACGCCGCCAGCCGGTGCTGCACGATTTCCAGCGAAAGCAGACGGGGGATGTCCCAAATGGCGGCGCTGAAACAACCATGTTCCGCGACGCTATTGTGCCCGTATTCGTACACAACTCGCTGGTTGCGCAGACGGGCCATGGCTGTGTTGTCGCGCGCTTCTTTGATGAGTTGGGGCACAGGCGTCGGGTCACGACTGATGCGCGCCATGCCGGCCGTGATAGCTTCAGGGCTTCTTGCCGCCCGCCCGACAATTTGCACGCGGGGCGTGTACGACCACTTGACCACGATGTCGGCTTATCTCTCTAAGGTACGTAGTTCAGGCAGGGGAAGCCATGGAAAACCATACAAGGAGGGGCGCAAGAAACAACCGTCTTGCCTCTCTCCAAGCGTCCGTTCAGTATAGCATCCTGCGGCACTCACCCAAAGATGGCCCGAGGGATTCAAGCCTCGAAATGGAGACGATAGACTGCCCTATAGCAGGAAACGACCAAGAGAGAAAAACGTGTCGCGACGTGTGACAAGCGCTCTGTCTTGCGAAGAGTCCGCGCATCGTGATGCGCAGTGTGGGCCGGCATCCCAACGTCAGCGGCGCAAAGTGGCGGACGCATCAGGGGCCGGTGTCGGCGTAGCAGGCGGCGGCTCTTCTGTCGGAGTTGGAGATTCAGCAGGCACTGGGGCTGGTGCAGACGTCGTCTGGTCACGCACGACCACGATAAATTGCGATGGATTGATACTCTCAACCTTCACATCGGTGGGCGCGTTCGTGTCAGGCGACAACGCGTAGGAGCCGGGGCCCAGACCACTGAGGTTCAAAGACACGATCACGCTGCCGTGCTGAAGTTCTCGGAGCAAGGGCGCCAGACCGCCGAGCGTTACCGACGCAGTGGGAGGGAACACCTCTATTTCCAAACCTGGCCGCAGATTCAAGGCGGTTACGGCGACCTGGGTCTGCACGCTTGCCACAATAGGCACAACATATATGGTGACCACTACTTCATTGGAGCCTGCGACTGCTACACCCGGCGGTTGCACCAACTCAAGTGTTTGTGTAACCGTTCCTGTGGCTCCCTCGACGCTAATGGTCTCGGTAGACAGATAGAGCAGGCCATTAAGCACTTCAGGCGAGCCAATGAGTGTCGCCGTGGCCGGTGTGGTGAGATAGCGTGAGAGCAAGTAGCCTGGCGCAGGCTGGCCCACAATATTGACACGAACGGGGACGTCTTTGTTTGTTATTGCTAGCTCTACCGGTACCGTCACCTGAACCACAGGTGGATCAAGCTGCACTCCGGTTACGTCTTCTCCTTGGGCGTCGCGCGGTATTGCTCGCTTTGTGAGATTGACGGTACTGCGCACTTCATCCATCTCCACACTGACCCAAACCGCATCGACTAAGTCCACCCGAGAGGACGGTCCTATTATGCTAACGAGGTCTGGCAGCAACTCTGGGAGTTGAAATCTGTAGCCCTCCGGTGGGTCACCCACGAGGTCTACGCGCACCGGCACCTCTTTTTCTCTTCGCTCCTCTAATGAAACCGTTATGGTCTCCGGGTCAGTTGCGATGATGCTAATGCGTCCGTCAGAACTAGCAACTTCGATAGGTATCTCGTGCAGGCCGACACCAACCGCAAAGAGATCCACCACGGCGCTGAACTTGTCGGCGGTCAGGGACTCCCAAATGTCACGCGGGGCTGCTATGCGCAAGCGTACCGTGCTCGGCGCGGTACGGCTCACTACCAAGCCATCGCCTAGGCGGCTTGTTTCAACTGGGATCTCCGCGCTAAAGAAGCCCTCACGCACGGGATTCTGCTCTCCGGTGAACAAGATCCACAATGTAATTGAGATCGCCAAGGCAAGCAGAAACCGCACACCTAGAGTGTGGGTAGTGAAGCGAACTAGGAGGGGCAAGAGAGAGCGTATTCTGGTCATGCGTAATGGTTACTTTAGGACTTTGCGCTCGCGTTGGCTTCGCGACAGGGAGCGGAACGGCAGCCATGGCAGTGTCGTCGCACTTCGCTCCTCGCGAAAGAGACCTTGGAGGTATGTTTGCAGCTTTTCCTCGTCTAAGTTCCGCAGGAGCGTGCCGCCGTGGGCCACCGAAATTACGCCGCTCTCCTCTGAGACGGCAATGGCGATGGCGTCGGTCACTTCGCTTACGCCAATAGCTGCCGCATGGCGTGTGCCTAGCCCTTCTCCTTGCGGCACGTTCTCTGAGAGAGGCAGCATGCAAGATGCCGCCACAATGCGATCGCCGCGAATGATGACGGCTTTGTCGTGCAGTGCCGAGTTCGGATAGAAAATCGTCAACAACAGATCTTCGCTTACCTCGCCTTCGATGCGGTGGCCTGTCTCTACCAGGTCCTCCAAGCCGGTATCGCGTTCAATCGCGATGAGGCCGCCCCAGCGCTTCTCAGAGAGCCGACCTGCTACACGAGAAAGCACGTCGAGGGCGGTGGAGACGTCTTCACTATTGGGAATGTAGCGAGCGAGCGGGTGGGTGCCTCGTCGACCGACTCGCTCCAAGAATCGGCGGAGCTCCGGCTGAAAAATGATGGGAATCGCTATGACAAGTGCGGATAACATGCTTCGCAAGAGCCAATCGAATACCAGCAGTTGTAGGATATTGCCTATGATGAAGGCAATGACGAGCAGAACGACGATTCCGCGCACCAACTGGTCCGCGATTGTCCCGCGAACGATCGTAAAGACGATGTGAATGATGACGGCGACGAGAAGGATGTCGAACGCCGCACTAATGTCTAAGCGAGATTGGAGCCAAAGAAGGTCTTCTACCACGCGTCACCTCTAAGACTGGGCCTCTATCTTATGTGATCCCTCTGCCCCTTGGGAGTAGTGTCGGCCGCGGTGCCTGGAGACGGCACTCA
This sequence comes from Chloroflexota bacterium, assembly GCA_026710945.1. Taxonomy (NCBI): domain Bacteria; kingdom Bacillati; phylum Chloroflexota; species Chloroflexota bacterium. Next base: position 93,737 of record JAPOQA010000031.1, on the reverse strand, counting down.
GTGAGACTGAGGGACCCCACCGACTAAGAGCTCCAGTAACACCGCCTTCTGGGCGTGGAGCCGATTCTCTGCCTGATCGAACACCACCGATTGGGGCCCGTCCATCACTTCATCAGTGATTTCCATGCCGCGGTGCGCTGGAAGGCAGTGCATTACGATTGCGTCCGATCGTGCATAACTAAGCAGTTCTGTGTTCACCTGAAATGGTGGAAAGACACGTTCGCGCTCGGCTGCCTCCGCCTCCAATCCCATGCTCACCCAGGAATCTGTGTAGAGAACGTCAGCGTCTCTTACCGCAGCTATCGGATCAGAACAGAGTTCCAGTGTCGCGCCCGACTGTTTGGCAAGGCCGTGAGCTCGCGCAATGATGTCGTCTGGAGGCAAATAGCCCTCCGGGCATCCGACCGCAAGGTGATAGCCAAGTTTGCCGGCGCCGAAGAGAAGGGAGTTGGCAACATTGTAGCCGTCGCCAATATAGGCGATCTTGCGTGAGGAAAGTTCCCCTTTGTGCTCTTGCATCGTGAGGACATCAGCCAGTATCTGGCAGGGGTGTGTGTAATCGGAAAGACCGTTGATAATAGGGATGCTGGCATGCTCTGCCAGGACCTCCAGCGTGGAATGCGCAAATACCCGCGCCATGATGACGTCTACCCAGCGTTCCAAATTCTGGGCAACGTCCGGAACGGTCTCGCGCACGCCCATTTGCAGATGCTCGGCGGCCAGGTCCACTACTTGTCCACCCAACTGCTGCATACCAATGGCAAAGGTGGCGCGTGTGCGCAGGGAGGGTTTTTCAAAGATCATGGCGAGCGTATGTCCCACGAGCGGACGATCGTCGGCTGCGGGTACGGAGCCCGCCTGCGCGTGCTTGGCAGACTTCAGAGACTTTGCGGTGTCAAGTATCTGGTGAATTTCAGATGCTGAGAGGTCAGCGAGCGTAAGGAGGTCTCGACCTTTCAAGGATGGATGCTTCTTTCATCATTGGGTCTGAGGGACGGAAAACAGGAATCAAAGGTCTCAGATCGAACGTATGAGGGAACAAGAGTACAAAGGGAAGGATAGAAGAATTATATCAGTTCCGGCCAAGTGGTACAAGCTTTGATTGGCCCTCGATAGCTGCTGAGGCTGCTCCTATTGCTTACATCATCTGCATCCAAACGTGTGAATTCGTTTTCTAGCTGATGTTCCCAACCGTCTAGATGGTCGAGCCACGCGCGCTGATCCCTGTAGGCGTCGTTGTTCGGATTCAGTTGGCTTGCGTGATTGTCAAGATCGCCATGCTAACTCATGTTAGCGCCTCCAAACTGCGTAAACTGTTTGCACACAAATCATGAACCTAGATGGCGCCGTATGTGCCGAGTTGTCAGTATTAGGATTGACGACTATCCGATACCGAATTCACCAGCACTAGCTCCGGTGCAGGCTTCACTGGGTTTTCAAAGAAAAGAGCAAGGCCGGCGAAGGATGTTTGCGTGCACAAGACTCTTAAGTCTCTAAACCGGCAATTGCTACTCCAGAATGCAACACTTGACTAGCCGAGTGCGATCGACTATCGCGAAGAGCTTACATTATGCCGAGGGGTAACTGCTCAGGTTCCGGTCTTGGAGAGTGGGTGAGTTCTCGCTTGTCTAGCGCGTAGCGCTGTTGCAGTAGGGTGACATAATCGTATAGCGGTTCGGTATAGCGATCAGCCGCATAGCGACCGGGATAGAGCTGTCGATAGGTGCCGAGGAGCCCCGGGTGTTCGGTCCGAAGATACTGCAAGAAGTGCTCCTTGACGCCGACACCTAGGTTGAGCACGTTCGCCGCCAGAAAGCAGGCGTTGTGTTCTGCGGCCGCGCGGGCAACGGACTCCAGGTTCTCTTTTGTTGCTGTGAGGCCCGGTATGATGGGGGCAAGCAGAACGCCGGTGTGGACACCGAGTGCCGCGAGCCGCTGCATTGCACGTAGCCGCTGTTCCGGCGGCGCCGTGCCGGGTTCAAGTTCTCGCCACAGTGTCCGCTCCAATGTCGTAATGCTGAAATTCACCGTACACCCCAGACTCATCGCTAATTCAGCGAGAATATCCGCGTCACGGACGACAAGCGAGGACTTAGTAATGATGGACACCGGCGTGCGGAAGGCGAGGAAGGCTTCCAATGCGTCGTGAGTCAACCGGTACTTGCCTTCGATCGGCTGGTACGGATCAGTAGCCGTACCGATAACGACGCGGTGACGCCGCCAGCTTGGTGCGGAGAGTTCCAGGCGCAGCACATCCGCTATATTCGCTTTGACGAAGACTATTGAAGAAAACTCTTCATCAGCATTGAGATCATAGAAAAAGTGTGTGCTGCGAGCGAAGCAGTAGTGGCAGCCATGGGTACATCCCCGGTAGGGATTGAGACTCCAGCCGAAAGCCATGCCTCGTACGCGCGTGAGCGCAGTCTTGCACTGCACTTCTTCGTAGAGCGCCTGTGGCATACTCGTTCCTAGTGATCCGCCACCTCTTCAATTCCATAGAGGGCTTGTTGAGGAGCGGCAACGTCGAGTCAGTCTCCGTACGTGAAAGTACTTATACAAGAGAAGAATTCATTCGGCGCATGCTAACCAAACGTGAAAGAAAGCACGACAGGGGCGAGTATTGTTCGCTGACGACCAACGGCACGCTGCAGTTGACGCGGGCTGAAGTCGTGCGGCACTTCCAGGACGCGTTGTTAGGCTGGTACCGCCTTAATCGCAGGGAATTGCCCTGGCGACAAACGAAGAGTCCGTATCGCAAATTCCTGGCTGAAATGATGCTGCAACAGACCCAAGTCGAGCGCGTGATACCGAAGTACAATGCCTTCATCGAACGATTCCCGACCATGCGACGGCTAGCGGCTGCACCGACGGCAGAAGTCATTCGCCTGTGGGCTGGGCTTGGCTACAACCGCCGCGCCGTGCATCTTCATCGCGCGGCACAGGCTGTCGTTCAGGAGCATGACGGCAAATTCCCCATGTGTTTGCAGTCGCTCTTGCGTCTGCCCGGAATCGGGCCGTATACCGCACGAGCGCTGCTAAGCTTTCTAGGTAACACACAGGTAGCGGTAGTGGATACCAATGTGCGGCGCGTGCTGGGCAGGGTATTGCGTGGCGATCTCCAGAAGTTACTTGGGGTCGCAGGTCCAACGGAGCGGCAGCTTCAGGCCTTGGCGGATAGCCTCGTACCCAAGAGACAATCTGCGCGCTGGAACCAGGCGCTCATGGACCTTGGTTCGACGGTCTGCACGTCGCGCAAGCCGGACTGCCCGCACTGTCCTCTCGCCATGTGGTGCCAGGCGTGGCGGACGACAGATACTTATGACCTACCTTCACTGCGCCCTAAGAGCCAGGGAACATTTGCGGGCTCGCGGCGTTATTATCGGGGGCGAATCATTGCTGCTCTGCGCGATTGCTCGCCGGGCAACACGCTCAACTTTGCTGCAATAGTAAGTCACCTCCACGAACTAGGCCCTGTAAGGCCGCAGGCGGCTTGGTTGTGGGAGCTGGCACAAGACCTGGAGGGCGATGGGTTGGTGGTGATAGAAGGAGACCGGGACAAGCAATCCGAAGCAACGCTTACGTTGCCGGATTGAGGTAGCGCTCAAGATAGCCCAGCAAGAACTGCCGCACGCTGGGTTTTAGGCTTGCCCAAGCCCCGTCCGGATACGCAGGGTCATCAGGTGTGAATACGCCGAGACGCTTGCCGGATTGCGGGTCGCACCACAGTGTCAGCAGCCAAAAACCGGAGACGAGCTGGTCCGGGCGATAGGTCTCGGCGATCAAGCCGGGCGCACTCTCGGCGCTCCACGACTGCAAGAGGGTTCCGTTGTTCGCAAGTGCTACGCACTCACGAAAGTACGCGAGCCGTTCCTCTGAGCGGTAGGGTCGAAGCAGTGCCAACAGCGCTTCTACGCGCTGCTTGTCTGTGGCTTGGCTGCCTGCAAAGCGGGCCGTTAAGCGCTCTTCCCAAGAGTCGCCTAACGCTGGTATAGAAATGCCGCCGTCTGATGCAAGCGCCAATCCGCCAAATGACCGCGACCACGCAATCGCTTTGCTTGCGGCAATTGCTTGTAGTGTTGGTTGGTCTTCCGAAGGGGGCGACTCACTTTGTAGTCCCGCCTCTGCCAACGTAACGCGCCGAAGCGGCACACCTTCGAGCAGCCATGCGAGGTGCTCGGTCTTGGCGCTATTCGTTGTAGCAAGCAGAATGTGTTGTTGCTGCGCTTGATAATAGTCAGCCGGTGTATTGAGATTCCACACCACGCTGGGATCATCGATGTCTACAAACGCCGTTGCTGCGCGATGGGACCGGGTGACCGCTTTCAGGCCCTGGGAATTCTCGTGAACCTGCAGCAATTCACTGCGCAAAGCGTTGGCGAAGAGTGGAGGATGTCCTCGCACGCCCTGATACCGCGGGATCGCAATGAGATGGTTGCCTGTGGCCCTTGCGGCAATGAGTTTTGCGAGAATTGGCGCAGCACAAGGCTGGTCTACGTTGATTGCTGCGATGGCAGACAGAGTCTCGGGCAGCGCCCGCACTCCGTGCACAATGGAGGAAGCTCTGCCCCGCTCCGGATTCGGGTTTTTCACTACATGGATGCCCGCCACAGCGTCAACGTAGGGCGCTAAGCGCTCGGCATGAAACCCGGTAACGACAACGACGTGCGCCGGGGCGACCGCTGCAATTTGCTCAAGCTGGTACTGGATCAGCGGTCTGCGGAACCAGGGCAACAGCGCTTTCGGCAATGACGACGTTGACGAGGCCGCCATCCGCTGGGACTCCCCCGCGGCCAACAGCACGATGCCGACACCGCCATTAGGAGATTCAGACATTAACTACGACGGCCTCGGCGACGGTGTCGGCACTGGCTTCGGCGTGGGACTGGGCGGGACTGTGGGGGTAGGCTTAAAGTCTTCCGTTACCACAAGTATGATCGGTGCAGACTCTCGCCACACCTCAGGACCTTGCTGGACGAATTTGAGCGTGTGCTGGCCGAGCTCAAATCCCCATACGTTCTGTGGAATTGCAAGGGGGCGCGGCCCCATTCCGCCGGTTTCGTCGGGCCAGACGACACCGATGCGCTCTTCATCTATGTACACCAGCACGCCGTACTCATCGGGAGGCAACCTACCGTCGCCGGGACTCTCGTACGGTGCCCAGCCTACGCTGCGATTGATCCAGATAATGCCGACGCCTGATGGCGGCACCGTGTTGTCCACAACCGTGACTTCGATGATCGTTGCGTTATTGGGGTTGCCTACAACTGGCGTCGGTGTGGGCGTAGGTTTGGTATTGATGACAACGCCCTGGGGCTGTGCAATACAACCACCCAGCAAAATGGCAAACGCCATCACGCCCAGAACTACCCGCCCAACCTGCCACCAATGGCGTTGCGCGTCCAAACTCTTCACATCACGCTCCACTCTTAATAACTGAGGTCTCCTGGCTCTTCATTCTAATGTACCTAGTATCTGTGCAAATGAACAAGTGCCGCCAAGCTTCAATTCACCTTTAGACGCCGCTCTTCTGCATGGGCGGTGCAGAGTATTTCGGTAGCTGAGGAGATTTTATAGCTTTTGTAGGATGTTATAGTGAATTGATGGCAACGGTTCATGCTTCCTGGAGACTCCGTTGAGAAACCGCGAGTTTACGCCGGATATCGAACATACGTATGATCGCTCTTCCGTCACGCGGTGGCTGGTCAGTCATGCGATGCGCTACCCGGTCCACGTGGTGGTTGGCACCCTCTTTCGAGCCGGTGTCGTGGTGGCCGCGGTGCAAGTACCGAGGATACTGGGGGATGCCTTTGACGCCGTCGAAGATGCAAACGCCGTGGTGTCCGTGCTCCTGGGTTTTGCTCTGGCAATTCTCGGCATAAGCGTGCTCAGAGGCGTAATGCAGCTTCTCGCGAACTACACGGCTGAGATTGTGGCGCTGCGCATGGAGCGCGACGTGCGCGACGAACTTTACGTAAATCTGCTAGGTAAGAGCCAGACTTATCACGGTCAGCAACGCGTTGGCGACATCATGGCGCGTGCCACCAATGACGTAAAGCAGCTCAACTACATGGTCAACCCCGGCTTGCTGCTGCTCTCGGAGTGGCTCGTCAACATGGTGGCACCCATCATCGCCATTGCGTTCTTGAATGCGGCGCTGCTGCCGATACCGGTGCTTTTCCTCATCGGCTTTCTCATTGCATTGCGGGGATACTTGCGTCGATTGGGCCCGGTAGCAGGAGCGCTCCGCGCGCAATTCGGCGTGCTCAACGCCAACCTGACCGAATCGATTGCGGGCATTGAAGTCGTTAAGTCGAACGCGCAGGAGCAGCAGGAATTCAACCGTTTTCGGGTCAAGGCGGCAAACTACCGTGATCTCTTCATAAAACAGGGCAAGATTCAGGCGCTCTACCTGCCGCTGCTCATGTTTTCTTTTGCGTTAGCGCTCGGCCTTGCCCACGCACTCTATCTCTACAGCAACGGCGGATTGACTCTCGGCCAGGTCATTACATTCATGGGTTTTCTAGGCATGCTTCGATTCCCAACGTTTGTTTCCATTTTTGCGTTCTCTCTCGTCAAGCTCGGCACGGCCGGGGCGGACCGCATTCTCGCCATCCTGAATGCGGAGACGGAGATAGACGAGAATCGCGCAGGAATCGAGAGGCAGATGGAAGGCGAGGTGGTGTTCAACAATGTCTCATTCTCATACCACGATTCCAATATGCTCAAAGGCATTAGCTTCAAAGCCAAGCCGGGCGAGACGGTTGCAATCGTCGGGCAGACGGGGTCCGGCAAGTCCACCCTCACCCGGCTCATCAATCGTATCTACGAGGTTTCGGATGGACAAGTGATGATTGACGGCGTCGACGTACGCGTGTGGTCGATGGAATCACTACGCTCGCAGATTGCGACAATCGACCAGGATGTCTTTCTCTTTTCACGTACACTGGCCGAGAACATTGCCTTTGGCGTGCGGCGTCCGGTTAGCCGTGCGGAGATTGAAGCGGTGGCGAAACAGGCTCAGGCGCATGATTTTATCATGGGCTTTACGGATGGATACGACACGGTGGTGGGCGAGCGCGGCGTGACGCTCTCCGGCGGACAGCGGCAACGCATCGCTATTGCTCGCGCGTTCTTGGCCGACCCGCGCATACTGGTGCTCGATGACTCGACGAGCGCGATCGACAGTGCGACCGAAGATCAGATTCAGCGTGCGCTGCGCAATATTCTGCACGGGCGGACGACGTTTCTCATCACGCACCGACTCTCGCAGATCCGGTGGGCCGACCGCATTCTGGTGCTGCGGGGCGGAGAATTGGAGGACCAAGGCACGCATGAGGAACTCATTGCGCGCAGTCCCGCGTACCGCGACATCTTTGCGCATCGGGACGAGCGCTATGTCGCCGCAATGCCTGCCACAGTCAGTGGAGACTAGTAGATGAGTAGAATCGCGGCACAAGGTGACGGCATTGTAGCTCAGGGAAGCCGTTCCAATTGCCGTCAATCCCGCGAAAACGGGAAACTATCCGATCTTCGATATGTGCGATGTGCCAAGAGCGGGGGACAAGCCCCCGCGCTACGTGCCGGAGTGTCCCGCACAGATAAGGCGAAGTTTAGCTACATCGAACACATCTTGGTGATGAGAGAGGGAACACCCCCGATCCGTCATTCCCGCGAAAGCGGGAATCCATCTACTCTGAGCCAAGTGCGAAACTCAAAGAGCGGGGGACAAGCCCCCGCGCTACGTGCCGGGGTGTCCCGCACAGGAAAGGCGAAGTTTAGCCGCATCGAACACGTCTTGGCGATGAGAGAGGGTGTATCCCCGATCCGTCATTCCCGCGAAAACGGGAATCCATCCGCGTCTCCTCGCGTGGTTGCGCCCGGAGCGGGGGACAAGCCCCCGCGCTACCCTAAGCCTGAGACCGCTGACACTTTCAATTCCGCACTTCCGATGAGGATGAGCCAATGGGCTTTGTGATGGACGGCCTGGACGCGGACGCGTACGATCGCGAGTATAGCGATCGCGCGCTGCTGCGCCGCATCATCAACTACTTTCGCCCGCAAACACGCCCCATGCTGATTGTTGCGCTCGCGGTATTCGTGGGCTCGCTTACCGATACCGCGGTACCGATCCTCATTTCACGCGGGATCGACCTTGTCATTGCCAATCCCGCCACGCAGGTAATGGTGCTTCTCATCACTTCCATTCTGCTCTTGAGCAGCGTCTCATGGGGTTTGAATTTCCTCCGGCAGTGGCTTGGCGCCACGGCAATTGGGAACGTGACGCTCAAGATTCGAGAGGATGCTTTCAATGCAACCATGGGGCACGATCTCTCATTCTTTGACGACCAGCCGACCGGCAAGCTGGTAAGCCGCGTTTCATCCGATACCGACGGCTTTGCGGAAACGGTCTCCCTGACGATGAATCTCATCAGCCAAGCCATGCTGGTGTTGCTTATGGGGGGTGTGCTGCTGTTCATCAACTTTCAGCTGGGGTTAATTACTTTGGCGATGGCGCCGTTCGTGGCAGCCATTTCGCTCCTATTCCGGCGCATTGCCCGCGAAACGTCGCTGCACTCGCGGCGCATTATGGCGCGGGTGAACGCGCACATCGAGGAGTCTATTAGCGGTATTGCCGTTGCTAAGGTCTTTCGCCAAGAGAAGGCCGTGCACGATGACTTTGTCCGCATCAACGAACAAGCGTATCGCGTAAACTTTCGTCAGGGAATTGTGCTGAATACCTTTTTTCCCGTCTTTAACGCCACCGCCGGCATCGGCACAGCAGTCATCGTCTACTTCGGCGGTTTGAACACGGCCTCCGGCACTATGAGCGTGGGCGATTGGTACCTTTTTATCCAAGCGCTCATGTTCTTCTGGTTTCCCCTTACGCAAATCGCTTCGTTCTGGAGCCAATTCCAGAATGGGCTTTCTGCCAGTGAGCGAGTATTCGGGTTGATAGACGCAGAATCACGAGTGGTGCAGACCGACGACATTTCCGCTGAAAACGTGCAGGGCGGGTTTGAGTTTAGGAACGTGAACTTCAGTTACTTGCCAACTGAGACTGTACTCCCCGACTTCAATCTAACGATACACGCGGGCGAGTCCCTTGCTTTGGTCGGTCACACCGGCTCCGGCAAGACGAGCATTGTGCGGCTGGTGGCGCGTTTCTATGAGTTTCAGGAGGGCCAACTGCTGGTTGACGGGCGTGACATCCGCACGTTCAACCTGCCATCCTATCGTCGGCAGATCGGCATCGTGCCGCAATCCCCCTTTCTCTTTAGCGGTACCGTGGGGGAGAATGTCCGCTATGGCAAGCCGGATGCCAATGAGGCGGACGTGCTGCGCGCGGTGGAGCACATTGCGGGAGGAGACTGGCTTGCCGACTTGCCGAACGGGCTGGAATCGGACGTCGGCGAGCGCGGCGGGCGCCTTTCCATGGGCCAGCGCCAACTTGTAGCGCTGGCGCGCGTCATGCTGCACGATCCGGCAGTCTTCATTTTGGATGAGGCCACGGCAAGCGTGGACCCATTTACCGAAGTCCAGATCCAAGACGGCATAGAGGCTATCATGCGCGACCGCACGTCCATCGTCATTGCGCACCGCCTGTACACGGTGCAGCACGCCGACCGCATCCTCGTCTTGGACAGCGGCCGCATATTGGAAGAAGGCACCCACCAAACACTCTTAGCCGCCGGCGGCCACTACGCCGGACTCTACGACACCTACTTCCGGCACCAGTCGTTGGAATACGTGGAAAGCGTCGAACACTAGGCGCTTTTCACGGGTATAGATACCCCATTTCATAGCACACGGATCGGACTCACCCTTGACTCGTTGAGCTATGTACTCTATAACACAGAGTACAAGGTATATAGGAGTAATATTTGATTCAAAGGAGGTTGTCATGTCGGACACAGATAAGCTTAGAGAGGACGTAGCGTACGTTCGCGCCGTGGCACAGCGATCTGGGCCCGGTCAGCCTACGGCTACCTTTGTCTTTTGGGCGGCCGTTGCGCTCATTGGTTTTGCCCTGGTAGATTTCGCCAGTGACCCTCGCTGGATTGGATGGTACTGGACAGTAGCGGCGCCGCTTGGTGTTGTCATATCGGCATGGTTGGGCATACGCCATAGCCGGAGTGTCGGCCAGACGGATAGCTGGGAAGGCATCCGGTGGGGCCTGCATTGGCTGTCTTTTCTAGGTGTTGGTCTGCTTTGTAGCGTATTGGTTGCAACGGAACAGCTAACGTGGTCCGGCTATAGTTCAATCTGGCTGCTGTTGCTGGCATTAACGTACTCTCTCGCCGGTTTGCACCTGGACCGTCGTTTGCTGGGAGTAGGCCTGGTGGCGGGGGTAGGCTATGTCATCACCCTGTTCGTACCTGACTATGGGTGGACGATTACCGGGGTCTTGTTTGCTGTGGCGCTATTGACGCTGGGCTATCTTGAAGTGACACCCCGTGACCAGACGAGCTGATCCAGACATCGCCAGTCTTGAAGAATTGGCGTCACTTGGCGGTCTGCTTGAGCATCGGGTGCGACTCGCAGTCTGTGTTTTGCTCTCTAAGCATGAATTCATGTCATTCAGCCGTCTCAAGCAAGTTCTCGCCGAAACGGACGGCAACCTTGGGACGCATCTGCGCAAGCTGGAAGATGGTGGCTATGTTGCAGTCGAGAAGACCTTCCGCGACCGCCGGCCGGTAACTTGGTATTCTCTGAGTGCGCGAGGTCGCGCCAAGCTCCATGAGCACCTTGCCAATCTCACACGGCTCATAGAGCGCGCCCATTAGACTGTTGCCGCAATGCAGGATGCGCGCTACGAATCCCAGTGGCAACGGAGTATCGTGCGGTTTGGCCAAGTGGGTACCGCAATGAGGTAACGCTTGAGTTATACGGGGCCGGGCCGGCATCACGACCGCATAGTCTGTGTTTCGACACCTGGCGCGAGGGGCCGACCGTGGTTTCATCCAAAATGAGGCAAGAGCAATAAAGGAGCGCACATGGAAACTCAGGTGCTAGTCTTTCCAAGCAGAGATACCTGCGTCGCAGAGACTCTGGCCATCCCGGACGAACCAGGCACCAGTGAGGTCTTGGTACGTAACCGGTTCTCGCTGATTAGCGCGGGCACGGAGCTCGCCATGTTCACGGAGACGCACCGGGGCTTCGCTGAGCCTGATTTTGCTTATGCCAAGTACCCGTTTCGGCCGGGTTACGCCGCTGTGGGCGAAGTGCTGGCGGTAGGCGATGGCGTGTCCGATCCCGCCCCCGGGGCACGCGTCTTTCATCGGGGCCGCCACGCCACGCACGCGCTTCTCAGTCATGATGCCGTGCTGCCCGTGCCGGAAGGAGTGCACGATTCTCACGCGCCCTTCTTATCTATGCTGCAAATTGCTTTGTCGGCGATACGGCAGGCACCGGTCTACTTTGGTGAAAACGTACTTGTGATCGGTATGGGTCTGGTGGGCAATCTCTGTGCGCAGCTTTGCGGGTTGGCGGGAGCCGGTCAGGTCGCCGCCGCGGACCTTGCGGCGTCTCGCCTGGGGCAAGCGCAGGCGTGCGGCGTGGACTTGGCATTCAACTTGAGTGAAAAGCCGCTTGCCGATTGGCTGCCGGAACTTGGCCCGCGTGGTGCGAATTTTGTGGTAGAAGCCGTGGGGAGTGGGCCGACTATCGACTTAGCAATCAAAGCTGCAGCAAACCACGGGCGCGTCGTGCTGCTAGGGAGTCCACGGGATAAGCTGGAACTCGATCCCTACTTTGACATCCATCGCACGGGCGTGCACCTCATCGGCGCACATGCCAGCACGGTTGATGCCGCGACGCGCGAGCAGGACATCCCGTTTCTCTGGTCGCTACTGGCAAGCGGACGCATTAACGTGGAGCCCCTCATTACACACGTGTTGCCGTACACTGAGGGGCAAACGGCCTACGAGGGCCTGCGCGACCGCAAGGATGAATTCCTGGGCGTCCTCTTGAAATACGACTAAGTGGCCAACAGCATTGCAATGATGGGTAAGAGTAAGCGACTGCGCGGGGAGATGGCGCAGGTTACGCGCACGTCCCGTGCGACCCTGCGCTACCCATCAATGTAAAAGTGTCGAACCACTGAGACTCGTGAATTCACGCCATGGTTGGAGCTACTGAGACTGGCTCAGTCAGAATGAGCCTTGTCCGCTGAAGGTTGATCGAATGAGTCCGTCATTCCGGCGCAAGCCGGAATCCAGGGGTCGGGTGGGAGTACCGATTGCTCCAGCTTCAGTTAGACGTAGGCACCAGGAATTCGCTGGGTCGATGAAGGAATAGGCTCTGGAATTGGCCGCCCGGCACGCTAGTTTACGCGCCGGCCCTTGCTATCGAAGACGTGCTGGCAGTGCGGGGGCACGTCCATGAAGATGAGCGTATCGGGTTCGTGATGCTCCGTCTGGGGGCGTTGAATGCGGTAAGTGTACCGCCCCACCCGCACCGTGAGCAGAACTGCGCGATCGCTCATGAGCGGTTCCACGGTCTCGATCTTGGCCGGAATCGTGTCCTCCTCATTTTCGGATCGCAGCACAACGTCTGTTGGCCGAATGCCGATGGTGACCCGTTCGGCCTGATATTGTTGCAGCACGATTGGCGGCGGCGTAATCTTGCGGTCGTGGATCTCCACGTACTCTCTATACACGACGCCGGGCAGCAGATTCATGGCCGGCACCGTAATGAAGTCGGCGACGAAGAGGTTGAGCGGGCGCTCGATAAGTTGGTGGCGGGTATCAACCTGCAAGATGCGGCCCTCATGCATTACAGCAATGCGGTCGCCCATCGTGAATGCCTCTGATTGGTCGTGGGTAACGTAGACTGACGTTATGCCGAATCGCTGTATCAGGCGTCGAATCTCGACGCGGGTACGGGCGCGCACCGTAGCGTCCAGGTTCGAGAGCGGCTCATCGAAGAGGAATGTCCGTGGGTCCCGAATGATCGCGCGCGCGATAGCTACGCGTTGCTGTTGTCCGCCGGAGAGCTTCGGCGGCTTTTGGCTGAGAAGCGTTTCGAAGCCGAGTCCCATGACCCGCGCGGTGATGCGTATACGCTCGGGAATCTCGTGCTTGCGCTGGTGCATTTGAAAGAAGAAGCCCAAGTTATCCTCTGACTGCCAGTGGGGGTACAGGGCGTAGTCTTGAAACACCATGGCAACGTTGCGATCCTGCGGGCCCACGGTGGTTACGTCTTCTCCGTCGAAGAGCACCTTGCCGCCGTCCAGCAAATCTAGTCCGGCCAAAACGCGGAGCAGCGTCGTCTTGCCGCAGCCGGAAGGTCCGAGCACGCTCAGCGACTCGCCGTCGTCGATTTGGAGATCAATCCCGTTGAGCGCGTAAATCAGGTCGTCTTCGGTGTCATCAGCGTCGGGGAGGACCACGTCGTCTGCTTCACCGCCTCTGAACCGCCCGATCATGCCTTTCCAGGAGAAAGGGCTTGGCCGCTTGAAGGTCTTGGTAGCGCCCTCTAGAGTGAGGCTTGACATTGCTTCCTCCTCACGATTCGCTCTTTGCGGCGTTCCCGCCGCTCTGCTTTGCGTCGTACCGGTCAAGGAGTTCATTCAGGACTCCCACGTGGGTGTGGGCAAATATCGAGCCGCCCAGGACCGGATACGCAATGGCAAAGAGGGGAATGAAAAAGAATAGCATCACGATTTGCACACCGATCAGGCTGATCGTGACGCCGAGGTTGTCGAGCGCCAACAAGACGGCGTTGCGAAACGTCTGCAGCACTGAGGTCTCGAGACGAATCATTACCGAGAACAAGTACGGCTGAATTGCCACCCAGAACACAATGCCCCAGAAGAAGACGATGCTGAGAGCACGCATGAGTTGGGGAATGTCTGCCGTGAGGTAAAACCAGGTGTTGAGCACGAGCGCCGCGAGGATCAAGAGATTGATCGCTGCCAACAGATAGCCCTTAACGAAGAGAGTCTTGAAGCTCTGCCAGTAGATCCGCATGTTTACAGTTTCGCCGGCCAGCGACTTGGCGGCGAAATCGTAGAGTGCGGCAGTAGCAGGACCGGCAAGCGCAAGCAGCACTAGCGAGGCGATAGTGTACGAAATACCCAGAAAGATCGGCGAGGTTTCCTGGGCGGTTTCCGCGGCGTCCGCGGAGACCTGCAGGAATGCGAGGTAGCTATAGAGCGCGTACGGAAGACAGAAGAGCGCCCAGAGGATATTGCCTCTGATGACGGTGAAGAACTCAAAGTAGTGCATGCCCAGCGCTCTGCGCCAGACATTGAAAACGAGCATCACTGCGCTAGGTCGTCCTTTTGCACTTCATACTGCGATTGCGGAGCAAGGCGTTTCCGGCATTGCTTTTAAGGCTACCCGCGTGAACAGGCTTGGGAAAGGGCTCTTTCCCAAATGTAGAGCAATCGGTATGCAGACGCAACTACGCCGGAGAGCACGGGCCCGGTGCGGCGTCTCGTGCGACACTCTGTGCCACGCAAACAGATAGGGAGGGGCGCCGATGCAATCTTCATCCCTCCCTATCTTCAATTCTGTTCTAATTCTCAACGCGCTGCTTGTACCGCGACGAGATGCGCCTTACCGCGCAACCGCAGCGGCGCCAACAGTCCCCGCCACTGTCTCCATGCTCGCCTTGATTGAGGCCGCGACGTACGCTACGTCGTCGTCGCTCATCAACGGATGGAGCGAGGGGCAGAAGAGACGCCGACCAAGATCGGTCGATACGGGCACGTCCTCCGGCTTGTGGCCCATCTTATTCAAAATGGAGTCGTAATCGGGGAGCGCGGCATTCATAATGCCACCGCCAACGCCGTATTCGGACTGCATGTGCTCTAAAGCCTTATCGCGCGGCTCACCGGCCCACTCAGATTCCAGCATGACCGTATAGCCGTACCACACGTGATCGTAACCTGCTGGGGTTTGGGGAATAATGACACCGGGCGCATCGGCCAGACACTCGGAGAGTAACAACGCACGGTCGCGGCGCAGGTCGTTCATTTCGTCGAGCCGCGCAAGCTGGATTCTACCGGCGACGGCCTGCAACTTGGTGAGGCGGTAGTTTGTACCCCAGCCCTTCAATCCCCAGCCAAACGAGCGGCTGCTATTGATGTAGGCCGCGTAATCGTCATCATCCGTCGTCACCATGCCGCCCTCGCCAAGGGTTGTCATGTTCTTGGTGGTCTGGAAGCTGAAGATATTCATGGCGCCCTTCTTGCCGACGCGGGTGCCCTTGTAGCCGCCGCCGGCGGCACGAGCGGCATCGCCGACCACGGGGGGCGGGCCGTGCGTGGGGTGGGGATGTCGTTCGGCAATATCTGCCAGGGCGTCCATGTCGGCGGAGAGACCGTTATTGTGGACGGGCATGATGGCGCGGGTGTTTGCCGTCATGCGGCGTTCCACGTCGTTGGGGTCGATGTTGAAAGTATCCGGGTGGCACTCGGCCAACACGATTTTCGCGCCTACGCCGACTGCCGCCTGGGCGGTCGCTATGTATGTAATGGCCGGTACGATCACTTCATCTTCCGGGCCGAGGTTCAGTGCCTGCATCGCCCCATCGAGACCGGTGCCACAAGAATTCACAGCATAGGCGTACTTTACGTCGCAATACTCGGCAAATTCCCGTTCAAACTCCGTAATGTCGTTGCCGGTAAAGCCGACTCTCCAGTCCATGCTCTCGCGGAGCGCTTGGGTCAGGGCTTCCACCTCTTCTTCGTTGTACCAGCCGCCCAGCGCCGGTAGGAACGGCAGGTTGCGCTTCTCGCCATTCAATAACGCTTGTTCTTCTGCGGACAATGACATGCTGAAACTCCTTGCAAGTCAAGTACTCTTCATTCAACTCATTCTCTACGATGCCTGAAATGGGGAGGTTTTGACAAGAAAGTGGGTGTTGCTGGTTCGGGGCTCAATTGATTGGGCAATGTGACTTAACCAAGGTTGTTCCTAGAGAATCCTTTCGTAGCGAACTGGCCTCTTCTGCCGCTTGTATTTCCCATCACGGACTAATCGCTTTAGCCATTCTCTTGCTTGGGTCTTGTTTACGTGAAGATATGTTGCTACATCAGATTCTGACGTGGGAGTGGTGATCGAGGTCAGTAGTTGCTCAACCTTGGTAAAGAGCTGATCGGGAGGGGTCTCTGCTGCAACGTAGGCGTCTTTGGCCTGTGCTTCTCGAATCGTGACTTCCTGTGCTTCTTCCGCAGCACTGTGTGGGATACCATCCTCTTCTTCTGGCAGCAACGCCGCTTGTCTTGGAGACTCAGTCTGCGAAGGCAAGAAGCTGCCGTCCAGAACCTGCCGAAAGTCTGAGGGCGTTTGGGGATTTGGCCATGGGTGAACTCCCTTTCGTAGCAAAGCCTCGATGCCCTGACTGGCTTGTCCGTCGGAGCGAGCAAAAACTGGTACGAAGCGCAGACGATTCAGTTGTTCGACGGCTCCAGTCCAAGTGCCGCCTTTGTTGTAATCGGATTCCACTATCAATCCCGCGTCGGCAAAGGCGTACACTAGCTTATTGCGTTGCATGGCGTTTCCGACATTGAAGCGCGCCCTTGGATCATACGGGGAAACTAGGACAAGCCGCTTATCCAGCAATCCTTCACGATTCTTGCGGGCCAGCGCAGCGTTTTCCAAGCCTCCAGCCAGAACGCCAACGGCTCTTCCGCCTTCCCCCAATGCCCCTTGAATTGCTGCTTGATCAACTCCCCGCGCCTCACCGGAGACAACGGTGCACCGGGCAGCCGCAGCAAGCCGACCAATTCCCTCGGAGTATTCTAGTAGTGCTTTTGGGACCTCACGGGATCCCACCACGGCCAGACCACCGCTGTCTAGCAATTCGGCATCTCCGCAGCCGTACAGTACGGGTGGCGCATACTTGCCGAGCCGTCGCTTGAATCGATTTGGATATCCTGGGTCCGCTCGGCTAACCACCCAAATTGCCCGGGCTTGCCAGTGCTCCAGCGCTTGGCTGAGCAAGAAGCCCCGTTGGATTAGTTGACCTATTCGTTCGTAGTCAAGTCGGAGTTCAGACTTGTCCCACTCATCCCCTGTCTGACGCTCGAGCAAATCGGCCGGCTCGCGGCCGTGCTGCCTGAGCCAATGCGCCAGTTGGTCGTACTCTGATGGGGTCAAAGGGCGTGCTGAATTCTTGCTCTTTCCGATAAGCAATGGAGCGGTCAACAAGAGTATAGCTTTTGCGTTGGCTGATAACTCTGCATCTATCATAGATCAGTCCGTTGCAGTGTTAGCAAGCGCAAAGGGAAATACTTTCCCGCAACCATGAGTACGTAGTAGCCACGTTGCAATCGTAAGTGTCCACCGCGAGTCTACCATGTCATCCACAAGCAGAGCGGGTCCCGGAATTATGAGATCTGACACTACGTCGAGTGAGCCATCCACGTTACGCGCCTGTTGAATGCTGTTGGCCATGCCCTTTTGCTGTGGTCGGTTGTCTACCTTTACGAGAGCATCCCGAAATGGCAGTCCCAATTCAGTTGCCAGCCTCGAGGCAAAGTCTCTCACCAGCGTGGGTTGACGCCGCGATGGAATGCAGGTTACCCAAGTTGGGGTCGGCTGTGGGTCCCACTCAAGGAATAGTTGGAAAGAGTCTGAAACTAGATCGTCTGAAAATCGCTCATGTTTGTACTTTCCAATGCGAACGAGCCGGCCCCAGCCGGCATCTCCCCATTGGCAAAGCGCCCGTCCCGTTTCTGCCTGATGTTCATTTCGGATGAATCCCCTCAAGTCGTACTTTGGTAGGCCACCATCCGGCCATCTTTTACGTGGTTCGATTGGCAGACAGGTACGACGCAGGAATTCAACTACTCTCCGCACCTTCTCCTGTTGTGGCTTCATGGGTAGCGCTGGTATGTCAGGCGGTTCTATTGCTTCCGGTTTACCGTCCAGTGCTTGAATTAGGAAGTTCATATGGCCCGACTTTAGGGTCACGTACTCTTGCATCTGGCGCTGTTCTTCTCGTCGCAAAGCAGTGAGTCGTTCCACGCGCTCCCAGAATGCGTCACTTAGTTGCGCCGCAGTCAACTGCCACTTGAACCCCTGCTGCGCGATAGGCGCCGGTGACTCAAGGGAGAGGAGCTTAACGGTTTGCTTGATGCGGTTTTCTCTAACATTGATCGACCCACAAAGCTGCGGAATGGAGAGGCCAGCCGGTTCGTTTTCCAAGGCCGCAAGCACGTGGCCGACCTCATCCTTTGTAGGAAAAGCGTTTCTTATGAAGTAGTCGATAATCTCCTTATCCTCGGTGCCGCTGAGCAGCACGCCGTAAGCTGCGTCCAACCCCCGGCCTGCTCGTCCGACTTGCTGATAGTAGTGCACAACCGAGCCTGGAGTCTGGTAATGGATGACAAATGCCAAATCAGGCTTGTCGAAGCCCATGCCAAGCGCAGTTGTGGCGACTAGTGCCTTTACCCGGTTTTTCAAGAGAGCTTGCTCTAACTCTTGCCGGTTTCTTGATCTGCTTGTGTAGCACTGGGCGTCCAGTCCTTCTGATCGAAGCCAACAGGTTACCTGCTCAGCGTCGCGAATCGTCAAGGCATAGATGATGCCTGACCCAGGAATGGATGCGAGTTGTTCGGCAAGCCAGGCTAACCGTTCCTCTCGGCTAGGGAGCGAGATAGTTTGTAGCAAGAGAGATGGCCGATTGAGCTCTCCCCGCAAGACATGCAGACTGGGGCCGAGCACCGCCTTTAGGTCATCCATTACACGGTTGTTTGCGGTAGCGGTAGTAGCGAGCAGCCGGATGTTCCCTGGCAATGTCCTTGCAATTCTTTCGATGCGACGGTAGTCGGGACGGAAATCGTGTCCCCAGTCAGAGATGCAATGGGCCTCATCTATGACTAGCAATGCCAAGCGCGCTGCAATGTCGGGAAGAATCCGTTCGCGAAAGTCGTCGTTGGCAAGCCGCTCGGGGGAAATGAGGAGGATGTCCACGTCGTCGTTTTCTAGCTGATCTTCTGCACTGGCCCACTCGGCCTTGTTGCTTGCATTGATTGTTACCGCCCGCACACCCATTCGTTCCGCAGCCTCAATCTGGTTGCGCATGAGCGAAAGCAATGGCGAAATGAGCAAGGCTGGGCCAAACCCGGCCTCACGGAGCAGCTTGGTCGCTATGAAATATACGTTGCTCTTGCCCCATCCGGTTTTCTGGACAACAAGCAACCTGCCTCTGCCTTCGACAATGTGGCGGATGGCTTCTTCCTGCTCCTCGCGAAAAGTCGCTGCGGGAATGCCAGTGCCTAGGCGAAGTAACTCAAGCGCTCTTCTTGTGATATAGTCCATAGTTCTTTACAAAGATGGACATGCACCGCCATTGATGCAGGGAAAGCCAAGGAGTGTTGCCGCCGTCATGGAGCCCGTGCTACGTAGCGCCGGTCATGGCGTCCCGGAGGAGCTGTGCACCGCTCGCCAGGGCCTCGTCCAGTTTTCCAGGGTCGCGGCCGCCGGCCTGGGCCGTTTCGGGTCCGCCGCCGCCGCCGCCGCCTGCCACTTTGCCCACCGCGCGCACGAGGTTACCGGCATGGATGCCTCGCTGGGATAGCCCTTTGGTTGTCATAATGAGAAACTGGGGGCGGTCGTTGAGGACGGATCCGAGCAGCAATGCCCCGGAGCCCTCGAGTCGATCCTTGACCCTGTCGCCGAGCTCGCGGAAGTTCTCGACATTGGCAACGTCCACGCGGCCTACGACCAGCTTCATGTCATCTACGACCTCTGCAGCGGCGATGAGGTGCTCCACCTGTTGGCCTGCCTGCCCGCGTTCCAAACGTGCAATCTCTCGCCGTTGCTGGGCGAGTTCCTCACGCAAGGCGGCAGTGCGCTCGCCGAGCTCTTGCGGCGGTGCTTCGAGGGAGTGGGAGAGGTCGAGCAGTAGAGCATTCTGCTCTTGAACGTGGCGCACGGCGGCGGGGCCCGTAAGCGCCTCAATGCGGCGCAGGCCCGCGCCAATACTAGACTCACTCTGGATTACGAAGAGTCCAATGGAACCGGTGGCGGGGACATGGGTGCCGCCGCAGAGCTCTTTGCTCACGTCACCGATAGTGATAACGCGCACGGTCTCGCCATATTTCTCGCCAAAGAGCGCCAGCGCACCGGCGGCCACCGCCTCCGACGTTTCCAGATGTGCGATCTCTGTTTGCAAGTTTGACTGTACGAGGGTGTTAACGCGTCTCTCGACTTCCTCAATCTCCTGGTGCGAAAGGGCCTCAGGGTGGGAAAAGTCGAAGCGCAGATGGTCCGGCGCGACCAGCGACCCGGATTGCTGGACGTGGTCTCCGAGCACGCTGCGCAGGCCGGCGTGCATGAGATGGGTCGCCGTATGGTTGCGCGCCGTGTTGGCGCGTCTCTCGGGGTCGACGGTCGCCGTGACCGAACGATCAGCCACGATCGACCCTTCCGTCACACGGCCCTGGTGAGCGATGAGACCGGGTTGCGGCGAGTACGTGTTTTCCACGCGGAAGACACCGTCAGTGTTCTCAATACGCCCGGTGTCACCCACCTGGCCGCCGCCTTCCGCATAGAAAGGTGTGCGGTCAAGCACAATGACGCCCTCTTCTCCGGCTTCCAGCCTGCCGGCGCGCTCGTCGCCTTGCTGTATGCCGACGACGGTGCCGGTATCAGTGGTTGCTTCGTACCCAGTGAAGTCTACGCCAGCAAAGTCGGTTGGCAGGTTCTGCACGATTTCGAATTGCGCGCTCTGGCGGCTGCGTTCCTGTTGCTCGCGCAGCGCGGCTTGGTAGGCTTCTTCATCCACCGTAATCCCGCGACTGGCGGCGACTTCTCGGGTGAGCTCAATGGGAAAGCCGTACGAGTCATGGAGCAGGAACGCATCTGCACCTCCGAGAATTGTGCCGCCTGCTTGCTCCGCGTCTTCCAGCATTCCAGAGAGAATTGGCAGACCCTGGTTCACGTTGCGCAAGAAGCGCTCTTCCTCCTGCGTGATCATGCGCAAAATGAAGTCTTCGCGCGCACGTATGTCAGGGTACGCTGTACCCATATGCGCGATGACAGTCCGGCACAGTGCGGCCAGCATGGGCTCCCGACGGCCCAGCAGGTACGCGTGGCGCATGGCGCGCCGGATCAGGCGGCGGAGCACGTAGCTACGCCCCACGTTGCCCGGCAGGATGCCGTCTCCAATCAGAAAGACGGCAGCGCGCGCGTGCTCGCATATGATGCGGAGGCCGACGTCCTGCTCCGTGTGGTCGCCGTAGGTGCAGCCGAGCAACTGCGCCGCCTGCTGCACGATCGGCTGGAAGAGGTCCGTATCGTACGGGGTGGCAACGCCCTGAAGCGCCACGGCCCAGCGTTCCAGACCGGCCCCTGTGTCCACGCCAACGCTGTCAAGTGGTGTCAGGGCGTCGGCGCTGAGATTGCTGTTGCTCGCACGTGAGAAATACTGATTGAACACGAGGTTCCAGATTTCAAGAAAGCGGCCGCAGGGGCAGGCCGGACCCAGGCAGTCGTGACCATCGGTATTCGGCGCGAGCTCAAGATGGATCTCCGAACACGGTCCGCAGGGGCCGGAATCACCGGTAGGGCCCCACCAGTTCTCTTTCCAGCCTGAGTAACGGACTATGCGCTCCGGCGGCACGCCAACCGCAAGCCACGCCCGCTCGGCAGCTTCATCGGGGCCGAGGTCATCTTCACCGCCGAATACGGTTGCCCACACCTGCTCCTTGGCAAAGGGAAAGCGCTCGGTCACGAGTTCCCAGGCAAAGGCGATTGCCTCTTCTTTGAAGTAGTCGCCAAAAGCGAAGTTCCCCAGCATCTCGAAGAAGGTGAGGTGCGACTGGTCGCCGACCTCGTCGATATCATCGGTGCGCAGGCACTTCTGGACGGTGGCAATGCGCGGCCGCGGCGGATCGGCGAGGCCGAGGTAATAGTCCTTGAATTGCTGCATGCCGGCACTGGTGAGCAAGACGCTGGGATCGCTCTGTGGAATGAGCGATGATCCCGGCATGACAAGATGCTCTTTTTCTGCAAAATAGTCGAGAAAGCGTTGGCGAATTTCGTCAGTGCGCACGGTAATTCTTTGCCTCACAAACAGTAGGGGTCTCGCCGAATGGCAGTAGATTTCGAGTAGTACCATCTATTGTAGCGAATGCAGAGAGATTCGGCAGGCTGCAGCATCACGCTTACCGTCAAGGGAGAAGGGGTGTGTTAGGCCTGGCAGGCATGTGTGCGGTAGTGGGGGAATGCAGGTAACGGGAAAGATTCTAGGTTGGTGTGCCCTTGGCAGATGTATTACCTATAGAATAGTATTACTTAAGGAAATAGGGAGAAGAAGTTAAGGAGTATTACAGTGCGAGTTTACCAAACGAGGGTAACGCAGAAGGGCCAGGTAACGGTACCGGCTGAGATACGAAAGGAGCTAGGCATCAAGCCGCGGGACTTCGTGCGGTTTGAATCGACACCAGACGGAGTTCGCCTGCTGCCGGTCCTGTCCCCAGTGGATCGTTACTTTGGCGCAGCAGCAAGTTCGCAAAAGGCTCTAACTTGGCGTGAAGAACGCGCTGCGTTCGAAGAAGGGGTGGCGAAAGAAGCAGAGTCTGACCGGCAAAGTGAAGACGATGCGCTTTCTTGATACCAACATCCTTCTACGCTACTTCACGGGTGATAACTTGGAAATGGCAGAATCCGCGCGTCGGCTGCTGGCGATAATTCAGCGGGGGGAGGAAAAGGTTGTCACCTCGCCGTTGGTCGTATTCGAAACCGTGTTCACTCTCCAGCGCACGTACGGTGTTTCCAGAGAGAGGATAGGGTCGATGGTAGGCGCCATCATCTCCCTGCCTGGAATCCGGTTTGCCGAGAAGCGACTATGCCTGGAAGCGCTCGATGTGTTTGTACAGCACCGCATCTCTTTCGCCGACGCCTACACAGTTGTGCACATGAAAGCCCGTGGGATTACGGAGATATATAGCTGGGAGAGCGACTTCGACAAGATCGAGGATGTTCGCAGAGTCGTGCCGACGTGAAGAAGTAAGCGTTTGTGCGGTTCCGCTTTACCGCGCGGCTCGGGGCGGTTGACGTTTGTGGGCATTGTCGCGGCGCCCCGACCGGGCGGTAGCACGGGTATCAAATTTGGTCATATCGGCGCAGGTTGCAAACCTGCGCTACCCGGACTCGAATTCTCCCCGCGCCTCTCAGATGCGCGCGTTTCTAACGTGGGGATTCACCCAGGCGGTCAACGCGAGGGCGAGGATTATCTCTCCGCCAGCGGCGAACATGATCCAAATCTCCACGAACTCCGCAATGAACCCTCCGGCGAGGGCACTCGCGGGGATGAGGACGACGGACAGGCTGCGGAATACGCCAAAGAGCCGGCCGCGGTACTCTTCAGGAACGGCTGTAATCGTGATCGCGCCACTCGCCACCATGCTGGCGGTAAGTGAGGCGGTCTCTACGAACTCCAGGACCACGGTCGCTGTCATCCAGGTGGAGATTGCTATCCCCAACGTGCATGCCCCCGACAGGCTCCAGCCCGATGCCAGAACACGCCCTGCGCCGAGGCGCCGTTCTAACGGCCCGGCCAAAAGTCCGCCAAACATGCCGCCTGCCGTCCCTGCTGCCAAAAGCATGCCGAAAGAGCCCGCCCCGCCGCCAAGACGCTCCTGTACAAGGGCCGGCCACAGCGGACCCATGAAGGAGCCGATGTTGATAAGGACGCTGAGCCACAGCAACGCCCGCAACACCGGCAGCCCGGTGGCCGTCCGCCACCCTTCCCGCAGGTCTTGGGCGACTGACCCCAGAGAGAGCCGAGGACGAGCCTCATTCGAGGCGGCGGATGGGGCAGCCCTGCCTGGCAGGCGGGCGAGCGCGATACACAGCGCCACGAACAGGAACGACGCCGCATCGACCGCCAAGGCCCACACTGCACTCGCAGCCGCGATCAGCAGCCCGGCAGCCGCGCTGCCAGCCAAAGATGCTGTTTCTCTGGCGGTGGAAAACAAGCCCTGGGCCGTGGTCAGCAGGTCACGCCCTACAAGGGAGGGCATGACCGAGGCGCGGGCTGGGTTCATGAACGTAGTCAGGCTGTTTAGCTTGAAGATTGCTACAAAGGCAACGATGGGAGGCAGGTGTCCGATTAGCATCACCAGCAGGGCCACCGCTCCCACCACTGCTGCCGCGGCGAGGCTGGTCGTTACCATGATCGCTTTGCGGTCCCAGCGGTCGGCGAGGACGCCGGCCAAGGGCGCAAGAAGGACATCGGGGAGGTGCCAGATGGCCTGTATGATGGCGGTCTGCAGGGTTGACTGGGTCTCCGACCACACCACCCACATGACGGCGAGATTGAAGAAGGCATCACCAAAAACAGAGACCGTCTGACCGCTCCAGAGCAATACAAACGAGGAGTTGCGATATAGGCGGCGGTGGCCTTCAGTTAGGAGGAGCAACTTTTCCCTTAGGCCTACCGCTTGGCTCGCCATGCCCGGATCCTCTCAATGCCCGCCGACTTGCCGACGGAAACGCGGCCTAAGCCAAGTAGCGCGGCGAACGCGCCATCCGAACGGTAGCGCAGGTTGCAAACTTGTGCTCACTTAGGCAGTCAGCCGCGGGATTCAGTCTCTCGGAATAACGGGCAAAGTGATGCGCGTTGGGTGGTTGGCATCGTGAAGCACAGTCTGGCGGGCGCTGACCATCGTGGCATCCGCGTAGCCGTCGCTGCCGGTGTTCAGGTTGCGGTCCCAGTTGGGAAAGTCGCTGCTGGAGATATCCAGGCGCAGGCGGTGGCCGGGTTGAAAGACATTCGCGATCGGGTTGAGCGTGATGGTGAATTCATACACCTGTCCGGGCGTTAGCAGTTGCGACGACTCATAGCCATTGCGGTAGCGGGCGCGCACGACACCGTAGCTGAGGTTTTGCGCAAAGCCATTGGGGTGGACGTCGATCAGTTTTGCCATGAAGTCCGTGTCAACGGCGCTGGAAGCGGCATGCAGGTGCAGGACCGGTTCGCCGGTCACCTCCAATGGCTCAGTCAAGGTGTCGGTCTGGTAGACGAGCACGTCCTGGCGAGAATCCAGCACGCGCTGGTCGAAGACGCCGTCTTGATCGTGCATCAGATGGCAAGAGGGCACCGGATCGCGAGGATCGTAGACAAACTGGTCGGGCGACTCGTCACCCGACTGATCTGGCGAAAGGGCGCCGTCGCCGTGAGGGGTCTGCGCGTTGCCGTTGCTGTGTAGGTGATAGTCGGTGTACTGTGTACGCGCGAGCGGCCATTCATTCTCGTTGCGCCACGCATTGTCGCCAAGAATATATAGGCTAATCGGCCCCTCGTCCATGATGCCGGTATCCTGGTCTTTGAGCCAGAAATCGAACCAGCGGAGCAGGAGGTCGGTCTGCTCCACAAGGCCGTCAGGACCGAAATCCAGTTCGCCTTCGTAGACGTTAAGGGCGCTTGTGTGTCCCCAGGGTCCAATCATGGCGCGCTGCCCGGCGCGGGCCTCCGGCGTGCCGGCCTGCTGTGCCATGAGCGTATGGCCGTCGATCGCGCGCACGAAGCGGTCGTACCAGCCCGTGCGGTGGAATACCGGTACGCGGACGTCCGGGTAGCGGTCTTGCCACTGGAACGTGTCGACGCCGGCCTCGGTCATGAGCGTGCGGTAGTAGGCGGCCTGCACAGGCCCGCCAAAGTGATCGTCCGGTATGTCCTTGCGGGGCAGGAACCACAGCCACTTGTGGCGTTCACGTTCCCACAATTGATCGGCAATCTCCTTGTGATGCGGCCCACCGAGGCCCTGCTTGAGACGAATGTCCGGCGCGATGGTGCACATAGACCAGGCAAAGCGCCGCCCGGGACGGAAGTGCGGCTCAAAGTCCGTGAGGCGCTGGGTCATACCTTCGGCAAAGACGCAGCGGAGGCTGGGGGCTTGGCTGAAAGCGGCGCAATACGAAGTAAAGCCCCCGTAGGAGTTGCCGAAGATGCCGACGTCGCCGGTTGAATCCGGCAGCCGCGCGCACCACTCAACCGTATCGTAACCGTCTTCGATATCCGGATAGCCAAAGGCAAAGAGCGGCGTGAATTCACCGTCCGAGGCATAGCGGCCGCGCACGTCTTGTGCCACGATAAGATACCCTGACGCAGCCAGGGTTTCGTAGGTAGGTGACGGACCGCCGTCTAAGGCAGTCTTGTTGTACGGCGTGCGCGTGAGGATTACGGGAAACGGCCCCGCAGCATCCGGTCGGTAAACGTCTGCGCGCAAGACAACGCCATCCCGCATGGGCACGGCGACATTTCGTTCCACGTGTACGGAGTACGGCGGCGTGGCCATTGTGTGCTCCTTGGCGCTGAATTATGGGAGATGATCCTGCACAGCGCGGTCGCGGCCTGCCCTGGTCTCGAGAGCAGTGCAGCTTGGCGCCGGCAAGTTCGAATCGTGGGAGGTGTTTACTCAGTTATGGACCCAATGATATAGTAGGGGCGCTCCTAAACCAACCTAGACCTGACTTACTCTGAGCTACGCATTTGCCGACACCCCTAGCCCCGTTGGGCATTCCCTGAGTGCCTCGCTCCTCCCAGTGCGTTTGGGTGTTTGATTCTTGCAACCGATGGTATAGCTGCTATGAAACTCTCCGTTTTGATTCCGGTCTACAACGAATGCGAGACCGTGCGCGCAGTTCTGGAGCGCGTGGCGGACGTCTCTTTGGAGAAAGAGATCGTCATCGTAGACGATGGCTCATCGGACGGCACGACAGCAGTGTTACAGTCTCTCCAGGACGAGCGGTACCACGTAGTTTATCACCCGGAGAATAGAGGAAAGGGCGCGGCAATTCGCACCGCGTTGGCGGCGGCGACGGGAGACGTGATCGTCATTCAGGACGCTGATCTGGAGTATGATCCGGCGGACTTTCCGGCGTTGCTGGGACCGATCGCGCGGGGCGAGACCAAGGTGGTCTATGGCGTGCGATCGTTGGAACACCAGGAGTTCGTCCGGCGTCTCGGCAATGTTTTCCTTACCCTCGTAACACGTATCCTGTTTCGGGCCTCGCTGCATGACATGGAGACGTGCTACAAGATGATGGCCAGGGAGGTTGTCGATCGATTCACTATCGAGTCTTCGGGCTTTGAATTGGAGCCGGAGATCACGGCGAAAATCCTGAAGCTAGGCTATGGCATTCGTGAGGTGCCGATATCTTACACGCCACGCAGAGAGCGCAAGCTCAATCCTTGGATTGACGGGCCGCACGCGTTGTGGACCCTGGTGAAGTTCGCGCTCCGTAGTTGAGCCGGAACATTGCGCCAGGCGATTGACACATTTGAAGCGCAGTGGGAGTATGTACCCTAAGGACAGTTCTTTGCGGGGGGTCTTGCCCATGACGCGACGAGAATTGTTACGAGCCGGCAGTGCAGGCCTTGGCAGCGGTCTGTTGCTTGCCTGCGGTAAACGCGGCGCCCCCGATGCGCCGACGCCAGTGCCGGAGGAGGTCACCGTCACCGTTGCCGTGCGAGCCGGTGACCGGGTGAACGCCGTATTGGACAAGGCGTTGCCGACAGTGCGCTACGGGTTGGCGCCCGGCGGGCGCGACGGCATACCCACCATCAGAGAAGTACACAGGATCGTAGCCACGCCCGGCCGTTCGTTTGTGACCGCAATTCGCCAGCGCGTTGCGGCAGGCGAGGCTCCTGACGTTGTCTGGTTCAGTTTGCAGGATGACCTCCCGGAGATCTTGCGCGGCGATTTGCTGCGTCCCTTAAACCCTTTTCTCGATAACGACACCAACAATACACTGAAGGGCTACCATCCGGAGTCATTGCGCGCCCTAGAGTTTTGGGGACAGCAAATGGCGCTCCCGGCGGCGCTGGGCATTCTTTCAGTGCGGTATGATACTGAAGTTCTCACGGCGCGCGAGGTGCCGTCGCCGCTGTCAAGTTGGACGTGGGATGAATTTGCCACGATGGCCGCGGCGCTGACACACACCGCGGACAAGGGCACAGTTTGGGGGTTTGGCACGACGACCGTTCCCGCTTGGTTGCCTCTAATTGTTGGCGCAGGCGGGCGGGTTGCCGATCTTGGCGCCGGCAGAACGACGCTTGACCAGTCAGAGGCCCGGCGCGGGCTGCATTTTTGGATGGAACTTGCACACCGCTATCGGGCGCTGGAAGGCGGGCCGCACGTCACCATGGATGCAGTTATGCGGCGGCGAAACGGTTCTTCCACAGCGCCGCTGCGCCTCGAACTCATCAACTGGCACAACACGGAGCCTTACTCATTGCCGTTCGCCTTTGTTGGGACACCCAACGGGCCGTCCCAATCCCTACCCATGTTGGTCACCGACATGGTTGGCGTTTCCGCGCACAGCGCGAATATTGACGCTGCCTACGCCGTTGCCAAACCGCTGGCCGCACAACTAGGGTCACAGTTGCTGGTGCCACCGCGCAATAACGCAATTGAGTTCATCCGTCGTCCCAACCGCATGCACGCTGACCTTGCATTGGGGCTGGACCGAGCGGACGTGGTCTTGCGAAGCCTCTCGTATAGTGTCGGCACTACGCTCTCGTTGTATAGTGGATTAGGGAAGACCTTGACCGAGCGGATGGCCTTGCCGGCGCTGAGAGGCAGTCTCGCTGCCCCTGCCGCCCTGGAGAACGGTGCCGCCGTGGTGCGTGAATGGCTCGGTTCACCGCCTCGTTAGTGACGAGGATTCAGAAGTATACGCGTTTGACGAATCAGGGTGAACGAGATGACGAGACGAGAGTGTGTGGCGACGCTGGCTGCTTTGTGTGGGAGTGCTGCAGTACTCGCGGCCTGTGGCGGGGGTCCGGGGCGCGCAAGCGCAAGGCCCGAGCTTGAAGGCAATGCGCCATTCCGGGAAGCCCCGCGATCATCCGACGGCGGCCAATCAGCCGAGCCGGTGACCCTGACGTTTGCCTTTATGGCGCGCCTCGCCGGCATCCCCACCGAGGCCAGCAATGCCATCAGCGCCTGGAACGAGGAGCAAATTGACGGCCCCACGCCGCGCTCTCAGCTAGAAGCCGTAGAGATACTGCGGCCGAGCGGTAAGTCGTGGCGTGATGCATTTTGGGAGTTCGTCGTCGCCCGCGACGCGAGCGGTGCGCCGCTCGACATCGCCTGGATGCACTCCGCGTTGGACTTTCCGCGCGCCTTTACCCACCAAATCCTCGCGCCGCTGGATCGCTACGCCCAGACGGAGGACAGCGACCTGCTTGAGTCTTTCGCGGGAAACGCGCTGCAATTGTCGCGCTACCAGCGCCAGCTCATGGCCGTGCCGCTGGCCGTGCTGCCGGCTATGGTGATGTACAACAGCACAAAGTTTGAGGAATTCAAAGTAGCGACGCCGACGCACACGTGGAACCACGAGGACTTCATCTTCGCGGCCAAGTCACTGACCCGGGACGTTGACGGCGATACGAAGATCGACTTCTGGGGATATACGGAGTGGAGCATTCCGGGCTGGCTGCCTTTTGTGCTCCAAGAGGGCGGCGACGCCGTAGATTTGGATACGGGGGAGATCAAGCTCACCGAACCGGCGGCGCAGCGCGGCATCCGCTTCTGGCAGGAACTCGGCCGCATCCATGGCGTTATGCCACATGGCCCGGATGTAGACTCCAATACGCTGCGCGGCACCATTGACGGCCAGCGCCTGCAGACAGCGATGGTCTTCAATCCATTCTTTGGCAGGCTGAGGGCGGACCGCATGCCCGCAGTGATACCCAAAGAAGACCGCAGCGGGACACCACTCGGCCTGCAGGAGGCGCTGGTGATGCCGGTCGGCAGCCAGCATGGCGACGCGGGCTTCGCGACCATGCTGCATCTGGGACATCACCTCGGCCAGATTCGCTTGGTGCCGGCCGTTACGGAAGCGCAGGGATTCATCAACAAGCCGGCCGGCAAGTACATGTCCTTGCTGCTCGACCCCATAGCGCGGGACGTATTGCTGGAACTCCTGGTGGACAGTGTGCCTTCCCACCTGGCAACCTCAACCGTGTTGAGTTGGCAGATCTTCAGCCGGCTCACCCTGCCCGTGGCGCGGGGCCAAGTTTCCATTGAGGAAGCGGCGCAAAACGCCCACGACGCTATCGAGGAGTATCTCACTCCGAAACCGCCCCCCACTCCGGTGCCGGAGTAGTCTAGGCTCTCACTCAGCTGCCTTGTGCGAATGACATGCTCGGACCTTGGCAATTCTGAATAGGCGAAGACGGGCGAAGCATGTCTTGAATCCCCCAACAGGTTCTTAAGTAAATGAATCCCGGACGCGCTGCGGTCGGCGGTCATTCTTGTAAATGTCAGGTAATTCGTTGACAGATTTGAGAACAAAAGCAACCTTTCGCAGTGTTAGACATGACTAGTACACATGTCATTCCGAACGAAGCGCAGCGAAGAGTCGCTCTTAGCGCGGAATCTAGTGTGCTGAAGCCGTTAAAGTGCGTTGAGCAGGGACCCTAGATTCCGCGAACAGGGTTCGACGCTCCGCTCGGAATGACATGCACCGTCAACTCCTCAGAATGGAAAGCGGATTCTGTCAACGAATTACTCAACACTTACAATTCTCAGGGGCCATAGCATGGAGAAGAGGCGCGCGAACTGGGACGCTAGAATTGGCCGATGATGTCTCCGACGAACTCCAGCAAGGAGTCGACGAGTCCGCCAATCAGCTCGTAAGCGTAGAGGAATGCTATGACGAGCGTGAGCAGCACCAACGCGTAGAGGACGAGCCGCAACACGGAGCGTTTTTGCGTCTGAGGGCGATTGGTCATCGGTGTTGCAGCTCCCAGTTAGGCAATTGAGACGAATTCAGGCTGACAAGTGACGTTACGCATGCCTTGCCACAGCGGATGACTTTGGGGCAGTCGCGTGGCGCGGCCCTCGCGCGTAGTAAACGCGTGGGTAGTCTGACCGCAGGCGAGAAGTGGGACAGTCGCTTCCGGTTCCCGCACGAGGTAGCCGAACACGATCCTGGCGCGCGTGGCCGCCATGAGCGCCGTGCGCACCTGCAAGGGAGCGTCGTAGCGGGCGGCGGCAAGAAATCGCGCTCGACATTCCACAACCGGCAGGTAGATCCCCTCCGCCTCAAGGTCTCGATAGCGCAATCCTAGCGCGCGCATAAGCTCTACCCTCGCGACTTCGAACCACGTGAAATAATGCCCATGGTACGCCACCCCCATGGCGTCGGTTTCGGCATAGCGAACGCGTATCGGGACGTCTAGTGTCATGCGCTGCGTGCTGGTAGTAGTGTGATGCGTGCGCGGCTCTCGCTGCCCCCAGTATAGCGTATGCGTCGCAGGCTACCAATAACACCGTCCTCGATCGAATGAGAGCCCTATGCAACTGTGCCTGACTGTTAGCAATAGGCTTGGTTGACGTGGTCTTCCCCTCACCCCGACCCTCTCCCCCAGGAGGCAGTCTCATAGGTCGACTCGATAAGCAAAACTGTGCTTCGACAGGCTCAGCACGAACGGGATTTGCCTTTGCCGTTCGCCCTGAGCCTTGTCGAAGGGTAAGTCTACTTTGAGCAGTGAACTCTTGTGACAAGCTCCTAGGGAGAGGGGGGCCTCTAGCTAGTCGGCCTTGGTAGTGCAAGTGTCTCCATGGGAGAGGGAGACCCTTGCTTGGCGGCACTGATTTTGCGGGATTTCCAAGGTGGAGGGAGCGAATTGTGCTAAACTTAGAGGGCTATGTTTCCTGACGAGAATTCCCGAACCAAAGAGCCGCTGCGCATCGTCGTCGCGATGTCCGGCGGCGTTGATTCTTCTGTGGTGGCCGCCATGCTTGCCGAGCAGGGACATGAGGTGATTGGCATCACGCTCAATGTCTGGCAGAAGGGCATGGTGGATACCCGCCTGCACGCGTGCTGCTCGTTGAGCGCCACCCATGACGCCCAGCGCGTGGCGGACCGGATCGGCATCCCGCACTATTCACTCAACTTCCGCGAGATCTTCGCGAAGGAAGTCATGGCGCGGTTTGTCGCTTCTTACGCCAGCGGCCGCACGCCGAACCCCTGCGTCGACTGCAATCAGTTCGTCAAATTTGCGGCCTTTCTCAAGCGGGCGCAGGAGCTCGACGCCGACTATCTTGCCACCGGCCACTACGCGCGCATTGAGCGAGATGCCGTGTCCAGGCGCTATCGTCTGCATCGCGCGCTAGACCCACAGAAAGACCAGTCCTACGTGCTCTATATGCTGGGCCAGCAACAACTGGCGCGAACGCTCTTTCCCATGGGGACCCAGACAAAGACAGAGACTCGCGACTTGGCGCGGCGGTACGGTCTGCACGTGGCGGACAAGCCGGATAGCTATGAGATTTGCTTTGTGACCAACGACAACTATCGCGATTTCCTGGAGTCTTGGCAGCCAGGCATCGCCCGCTCCGGGCCGATCTGTTTTAAAGATGGAAAGGTACTAGGCGCACATGACGGCACTGTCAACTATACGGTCGGACAGCGCCGGGGTCTTGGCTTGACGTGGCCGCGCCCGTTGTACGTGATTGCATTGGACCCGGAGGCAAATACCGTTTTCGTCGGTGAAGAGGAAGACCTCTACGCGCATGCCCTGCAGGCGATTGACGTGCACTGGGTGGCGGGCTCGCCTCCAACGGAGCCAATTCGTGTGAACGTGCGCACGCGGTACCGTATGGAAGAGGTGGAAGCAATTGTAGAGCCGGCGGGTAATGGTGCAGCGGAGGTTGTGTTTGCCCGCCCGATACGCGCGGTTGCTCCCGGCCAGGCGACGGTATTCTATCAAGATGATGAAGTGATTGGCGGGGGGCGCATAGACCGTGTCCTCAATCCGGCCCAGGAAGAGCTGCTTGCGGTGGTGTAACAGGCTTCCCTCGGGCACTTTCCTGCCGCAAGACTTGTGCCTGGAAGCGGCTGCGGGCCAACTGCTCCCTCATCTTCTCCGCCTGACCTGAAGCTTTCCCGCCCGGGCACGAGACTCCACCCAGCGTCCCAACTGACTTGCGGCAGTCCTAGGCAGCGAGTACGCGTTAGCGGCGTTACTGCTAAACTCTGCTTAAATGGGATCCCGATTGGTCGCCACGCGCTTAGATAGTGCTTCCCTGGAGAGACTTTTCCTACAGTGGTGCGACTACTCCTCTTTGTTGGTTGTCTTCTGGTGCTCTGCGCCGCGACGCTGGCCTTGGTCGGCTACCGCTTCTGGTTTGAAACCGGCGTCGCCTACGGACGCGAATCCGTGCACCCCCTCCGCCACGCCGCGGTGTATCGCTACGGCATCAATACGCGCTTCGATCAAGACCCGGATTGGGATCGTATCGAGCGCGGCATGGCGTTATTGGAAGAAGCAGGCTTTCGCTACATCCGGCAGGTCTTTGCCTGGGAGGACATCGAGCGTCCGTGGAAGGGAAGGTACTGGAACGACCTTGCCGAGGAAAGTACCTGGCAGAAGTACGACCGGCTGGTCGCGCTGGCGAAGCAACACAACTTGACGATCATCGCGCGCCTCGAACGACCCCCACCTTGGGCGTATGCCGACGACAAGCCGCCGGACGACGGGCGTCAACAGGGCCCACCGGCACGGCTTGAGGACTATGGAGACTTTGCATATGCGTTTGCCCAGCGGTACCGCGGGGACGTGCAGATCTTCCAAATTTGGAATGAACCCAATCTCCATGGCGAATGGTGGCCGCACAATCCCGATCCGGCGGCCTACGTGGCGATGCTCCAAGTGGCCTCGCAGCGTATCCGGCAGGCGAATCCGAAGGCGATCATCGTTGCCGCCGTGTTGGCGCCGACGACTGAGACCGGTCCCAAGAACCTCAGTGAGCTGCTCTTTCTCGAGGGCATCTATGCGCACGGCGGCGCGCCGTACTTCGACGTGGTCAGCACGGCGTCCTATGGCTTGTGGCACGGCCCGGATGACCGCTACATAGCGCGACACCGCACGAACATGGCGCGAGCGGTGTTGGTACGGGAAGTGATGGTGCGAAACGGCGACGCGTCCAAACCCATCTGGGCCGGAGAGTACGGGTGGGTCGCGCTGCCAACGGACTGGCAGGGCAGTCCTTCGCCTTGGGGCAATGTCTCGGAAGCGACGCAGGCACGCTACACAGTGGAGGGCATGCAGCGCGCGCAACGCGAGTGGCCGTGGCTGCCGATGATAAATCTCTGGCACTTCTACTGGCCCCAAGCCCACCCCGATGACCCCACGCAATACTTCGGCATTGTGGATAAGGAATTCGCACAGCGCCCGGTGCTTGCGGCCATGCGGGATTTGATGGGCGCGCCGCCCGTACTCGGGCCGGGCTACCATCAGGAGAACCATCCCGCGCTCGCCTGGGAGGGCGAGTGGATCGACATCGCCAATGAAACCTACTCGCTGGGTCAGGCGCGGGGCAGCCCGCAGGCGGGCGCCCGCCTGCGCTTTCGCTTTCATGGCACGGCAGTCTCCCTGGTAGTCCACAAAGGGCCGGACAAGGGCATTGCATTGGTGCGCATCAACGGCTCGCAGTCTCTTGCCCACCGCCTGGACAAGGACGCGGGCGGTCAGGCCATGCTGGACCTTTACGCACCTGAAGACCGCTGGCAAGAAGAAGTGCTGCTGGCAGATCGACTC
This sequence comes from Chloroflexota bacterium, assembly GCA_026710945.1. Classification (NCBI taxonomy): domain Bacteria; kingdom Bacillati; phylum Chloroflexota; species Chloroflexota bacterium. The sequence continues at coordinate 59,219 of JAPOQA010000031.1, read as the reverse complement.
CCGGATCGCGAGCACCTTGTTGAGATCGAAGTCACAGGCCGGCGCAACCTACAGTCGAGCGACATTGGGGTAGACATCGATGCCATAGTCGTCGTGCGGGAACGTCCCTTGTGGCCCTATGTACTTGTAGGCGGGCTGTACGCGGGATTCATTGCCGCAATCGGCTGGATTCTTACCGGATGGCTGCGGCAACGGCGTCAGCTTAGCGAGCTTCTCGGCAAGATCATGGAACGGACTGCCAGTGGCATATGGCAGCATGAGACGGCTCGATTCGGGTTGTTGCTGCCGGTGGCCGGTCTGCTGTGGATTGTGCCGGGAGCGGCGGCGCAGTATTTGCTCGTGGCCCTGCTTGGCCTTGCCGCACTGGTCTGGCCCCGTGCACTCTTGTTCGTTGTGGCAGCAACACTGCCCTTCTCCGTTTTGACACCCGCCGCCGGTCGCCTCGCGCTGCCCGTCAATGAGATTCTGGCGGCACTGCTCGTCGGGTCGCTGCTGGTGCACACGTTCGTGAGGCAGCGCTTGGTTGTTGAACGGCGCGTCTTTACCTGGTGGGCTGTCGGTTTGCTCGTGATCGGTGCGGTGTCGCTCCTGTTTTCCCACTATGGGGTCTTTAGTTTGCGCGAGTTGCGCCAGACGATAGTTGTGCCGGTGCTATTGTTCTTGGTCGCAAGCTGGCTGCTCGAAAACCGGCAGCAGGCGTGGCGGTTGATACAGGCGTTTGTGGCGGGCGCGGCCGTGGCGGCGGCAGTGGCGCTGGCAGGGCCCATCATCGACCCCAATGCTGCGGTGCAGGCAGAAGGCGTGATTCGGCTCTCGGGATTCTATCCCTCGCCCAATCACCTTGCGATGATAGTCGAACGGGCGCTGCCGTTTGTGGTCGCTGCCGGCATGTTCAAGCTTTGGCCCTCCCGTGTGGCTTGGCCGCTCGCAGGTGTGCTCGCGGTGGCGTTGCTGGGCAGCTTCTCGCGCGCGGGATGGATAGCCGGGCTTATACTCCTGCTGTTCTTCATTTGGGTGCTCTTGCCGGAACGCCGACTACGGGTACGTTTCTTCGGTGGCGTAGTCCTCGTCGCGGTGCTGCTGTTTGCCGGTGGCGTCAACTTTGGCCCGGAGCGGGTGCGGTCGGTACTAAGTGTCGAGCCAGGCACAACGACGCACATGCGAATCGTTAATGGGCAGTCATCCCTGCAGATGATCGCGGACTACCCGATCACCGGTGTAGGTCTGGATAACTACCTCTATGTCCACGCGCAGTACTTGAACCCGGCTGCCTGGCGTGAGCCGAATTTGTCGCACCCGCACAATCTCTTCCTTGACTTCTGGCTGCGCCTCGGGATAGTGGGAGTCGTCTTCATCGTTGGCTATCTTGCGCGCTTCTTCATGCTCACACATCGCATTGCGTATACCAGCCGGGAAAAGGAAGTACGCGCTCTTGGTGTGGGCTTGGCTGGGAGCCAACTCGCGGCAGTAACCCACGGCATGTTGGACAATTACTATTTCTTGCCGGACCTGGCGAGCTGGTTTTGGTTAACGGCGGCCTTGTGCGCCATCGTGTACACTACTAGCCGGAAACCCACGAGTTCTGGAGAGGGATTGAAAACTGCTGGGGCCGGACCGCCTTGAATCTGCCGGGCACACGCGTAGCGTGCTGTGACACAGCGTTACCAAAGAGTTGCCACATGTGTGTTTTCGCTTGAAAAGGGGTCAGGTCAAGACCACAGCAGTGGAGGCTCGTTGGTAGCGTTTCTGTGGGTAGAGCAATGGCGCAGCCGGATTGCATTTGTAAGTGTGGAATAACGGCAAGTGGGCGGCGATAGACCGGTGGTTGTAGACCTGGAGAAGCAGAGATTGTCTGTCCCGTGCGTCTTTGTCTCATTTCAGAGTCGTGTGGTATCGTGAAATCAAAGCTATGAAGACGATAACTCTTGCGTCCGCGCAACCCACTGAGTTGCTGGATATCACCAATGACCTTCACGATGCCGTGACGGAATCCGGCATTGAAGAAGGTGTCTGCAGCGTCTTCTGTTTGCATACAACCGCATGTATGCTTGTCAACGAAAACGAACCCGGTCTCAAGCGAGACTTTGAGGCGGTCGTGCGGGATTTGCTGCCCCAAGCGCAGTATCGGCATGACTGCGTAGACAATAATGCCCGGTCACACCTCACGGCCGGTATCATTGGCGGCAACCTTATGATCCCGGTTCATGAAGGCCGCCTTGTCCTGGGAACCTGGCAGAGCGTCTTCTTCGTAGAGCTTGACGGCCCTCGCCCACGACGCTCGGTGGCTGTTCAAGTCATACCCTGCAACGCCTAATCCTGCAATTCGGTTGACGCAGTTCCCTTGAGTTGCCCGTCCGGGCGATGACTTTGTTCAACCCAGGTTGTCTCGGCCTTTTCTTACCCACGTCCAGTAAGCCTTTGCGATTCTTGGCATCTGGGAAGAGGCTAGTTCTCGAGGCCTGCGCGCGGCGTGCCTAAGCTGCGTATTTTCTTTGGCAAGCGGCAGGCTTCGCAGTAGCGTGTTTTGGCACACCTGCGGCACGCCTAAATCCCGCGTGAATCACCAAGTGAATTCTCGGCATGCGAGCTGCGCTATTGAAGAATGTGGGACACATCGAACAGGATAAAGAACGTCGCAAGGCCGATAATTCCACCCCAATAGAGCCGCATGCTTAGCTCGAAACGCTGGCTTAGCCACGTCCAGCAGTAGAGGGTTGCGGCCTGGCAGGCCAATACGAAGATTAAGATGAACGCGAGAAGGATGGCGTGGTTGGTAAAGTCCCGCCACAATGTCATCGACCAGAAGTCCAGACCCAGCACCTCTTCGGGGTGCTGAGGCCAAATTGCCACTCCCAGCAAAGTCCATGGAGGACGACTTAGCACGGCTCGCAGGATTTCGGGGCTTGAAATCAGGAAAAGGTCCACTGTGTCTGCCGCCAGAATCCAGATGTGGGCGAATATGGGCGAAAATGGTGTCGCAAAAAGATAGAGGACACTCTCCTTATCGGCTGGCAAGTTTGCAGGATGGGCGTAATATGCTTGTCCTACACGTCCGGCCAGAAACGCGCCGCTCTCCGGAATCTGCGGCAAGACCTGGGAACGCAGCAGGCTGAAGTACCGCTCGAAGTTATTGGCGACGGCGAGGAGTTGCATACCGATTCCTACAGCGCCGAGAACCACGGCGGCCCGCAATTCTCTCACGCCATTGTCAAATAGCGCTTTCTCTAGAATTGGCGCAGCCATCACCAGCAGCAGAGGTACGGCAGGAACCAGGTAGCGCGGTCCCCAGGTACTCCCGCCATACCAGTCGCCTGCACTGCTATAGATGAGCAAGTAGATCAGGGGTATGCACGCGAATGGAAGCGACCACCACTTGTGTCGCGATATGAACGGCAGACTCCCAAAGAGAGCAAGAATGAGGGGTGGCGCATAGAGCAGGACGCTCTTCCCCGGACTTAACAGGTTGCCATACAGACCAATCCATGTCGGCAGGTCGAGCCCGGCGGAAAGTCTCTCGATCAAGTCGGTAGGCACAAAAGACTCCAGGTCCGATGCAGACACAAGCGCGACGAGTGCCACGAGGCCAACAAGGCCTATCGGGGCCAGGAATACGAGAGTGCGTACGAGAGCCCAAGCGAGGGATCGCAGGAATTGGCGGGAGCCCTGGAATGAAACGAGTGCCGGCAGCGGAACAAGGACAGCCAGATTGATTGCCGTAACAAACTTAATGGCAATGCCGCACACAATGATGAGTCCGCTGACAAGAATCCAACCCAATTGCCGGTCTTGGACACCCCGCAGCAGGAAATAGACCGTACCCAAGAGAGCGAGAGCAATTCCCGGTTCAGTATAGTCATACTTGGCGTACGGCCACGCAAGCGTGGCTAGTCCAAAGAGCAACGTCAAGGCAAGGGCGACCTGGCTGTGGTATCCCAGGCGTCGCGTTATGAGAAACATGAGCACCGCACTGAGGGCGGTTACCCAGGCGTTGGTAAAGAGCGCAAATAAGCGCCTGAAATAGTCACTGTTTTCCTGCTCGGACCATACTCTTCCAGTGGAGCCGATCAGTATAGGTTCGTCAGTCTCGGCGTCTATGAGGTTAAGAGAAGATATGTGCAACGCGCCTTCTTGTGCGTGGTACTGGATGGTGATGCTCTTAACGGTCAAGCGCTGTGTAAACTGCAGCTCTGAGACGTAGATGTTGGACCTGGGCATGCCGATGCGACGAGCCACAGTCTCAGCCTTGCCATGCGCCACTCCTCCTTGAATGACAGAAAGGTCGTATGCTGCCTCTGCAGTGTCTCGCCCGGCCTTCACCTCTCCAAAGAATCTACCTACGGGGACGGTGTCAAACGTAATCGTGGCGATACGCGAACCTTCCTTGATCTCTTGAGATGATTCCAAATTGGAAAAGATTACGAGCGCCTTGGCTCGTGTGTCCTCAAGGGGTATATGGAGTGTATCGCGAGTATTGGGCGTGCCTCGTCGTGCAAGTACCGGATACTCTCCCAGCACATATGTGTCTCCCTGATGCCCAAATGCATCCCTCTGGGGCAGCAAAGGATCGATGATGGCGCCTAGGAGCAAGGTGGGTTGCATCAAGACCGGTAGCCCCAACTCCCACGATGCGAGTTCGCGATAGTCTTGCTGCAGGCCTTCGCGTTCCGGCTCCAAGAGGAGGCTGTGGCTGATGGCGTATGCGTGTTCCCCCTCTGCGCTGTAAACATGACCGCCGCCGGTTAGGGTGTACAGCAAGAAGAAGAACAGAAAGATAACACCAATCAAGCGTGGCGAGTGCTTTGGTGCGTCTTCCAAGGACGGTTGGAAGCCCGCGAGAGGTGTCGCAAGGGTGGAAAGAAAGCGGCTCATAGTAGCGATAGTAGCAGGGCGTAGAGCGCTGTAGCAACCAAGCAAGAATCCGCTATGCAGGCTGGATGGTCTCGGCGCGGTGAAATCTTTCGGTGTTGGATTCTGTATGCCGTTGCTGTGTCGCTCTCACGCAAGATGAGCCCCATGGAGAGGCAACTGTGAAACCCGGGAGCGGGGAATCTATGAGAGCCTTGCGGCCGATAGCCCACTTAAGGGCTGGCCGGGACTAGGGCAAAGCTTGCCGTAGAGCATTCTTGGGGCAAACTCTGTGCCTTTGGCGCCGGGATAGTAACGAAAGCGAGCACTCGCGTTCCATCCAGATGGGGATAGGCGGCAAACCAGGCTTGCTGCAAGCGATTGCTGGGCGCGGCCGATCAGATTGGCGCAGAGCGCTGGGCTGGGCGAACCGCTTCCTCTAGGCAGTCGAAATAATCTGGAAACGTCTTTGCCACGCACTCTGGATTGCCGATTATAACACCGGGCTGCCGCAGGCCGACCAGCGCAAAGCTCATCGCAATGCGATGGTCGTCGTGGGGATCTATGGTGGCGCCGTGCACAGCGCCCGGCTTGATGCGCAAGCCGTCGTCAAACTCTTCAACGGCAACTCCCAGCTTGTGCAACTCTTGCGCGGTGGCGTGAACACGGTCGGTTTCCTGCAAGCGGGTGTGCGCAATTCCGCGAATGACGGTAGGCCCGTCGGCAAATGGCGCAAGGGCGGCCAGAGTCATGAAGGTGTCGGACAGGGAACCCATGTCTACGTCAACGCCCTGTAAATTGCTGGGACCTGTGACGCTCACGTAATCGGCGCTCTTTTCGACCTCGCAACCCATGGCAGCGAGCACGTCAACGAAGTCTAAATCTCCTTGGGCGGAGTCGGCGCCGAGATTTTCTACGCGGACCGTGCCGCCCGAAAGCGCCGCAGCCGCAAAGAAATAGGATGCGGCGGAGGCGTCCGGCTCTATGTCGTACGTGCGAGCTTGATAGTGCTGCCCGGGTGCAACGCGAAAGCGCTGCTCTCCCTCATGTGTCGCCGCAACCCCAAATTCCGCCATGCTCTTCATCGACATAGTGACATACTGACCGTGGACGAGGCGGCCGTTCACGGCGAGGTCGAGCCCATCTGCCATGTATGGCGCGACCATAAGGAGAGCGCTGAAGTACTGGCTGCTCTGGTCGCCGGCCATAGAAGCGCTGCCGCCGCGCAGCCCCCGCCCATCAATGGCGATGGGCAGGCAGCCATTCCCGGTCTGAGACCGGATCCTGCCGCCTAGCTGGAGAATACTGTCAAGCAACGGTTGCATAGGGCGTTCGCGCATGCGCGGGACGCCATCCACACCGTAACGGCCGTGGCCCAGTGCGGCGAACGCCGTTAGAAAGCGCGCGCTCGTACCGGAGAGTCCGACGAAGAGGTCCGCTTCGCTGGCGGGAATAGAGCCGCCTTTCCCTTCGACCACGAACGTACTGTCGGATTCGTTTGCCCATACAGGAATTCCAAGCTGCCGGAGCGCATCTGCCATGTACACGGTGTCGTCACTAAACAGCGCCTGGCGTAACGTTGATGTGCCGTCAGCCAACGCAGCGAGGATGAGCGCCCGGTTGGTATAGCTTTTGGATCCCGGTAGGGTAACGGTGGCGTTCACGGGGTGATTGATGGGTTGGATTCGCTTCATAGTGCGTCGGTCTCTCCCAGACCGAGGCCTTGAATGACGCGGTTCAGATAGTTGAAGAGAGCGGTTTGCGTGGCGATTGCGACGATGGCAGCATCGTTCAGTCCAAGTTGACGCAATTGTTCTATGTCCTCACGCGCAACGGCAGCAGGAGCGGTGGTGAGTTTCGCTGCGTACTCCAGCATCGCGCGGTCCACAGCGGTGAGGGGGGCTGTGCGGAAATCGCATTGGACTTGCTTCACAAGCGTTTCATCCCGGGTGCGGTGGAGCAGCAGGCGGCTATGCAGCTCTTGGCAAAGGCCGCAGCCGTTGATGACCGAAACTACCGTGGCAATTAACTCGCGCTGTGTCCGCGACAACTCGCCTGGCCCGTAAGCGATGGCCCGGTGCAACTGGGCGAGCGGAACAATCGCGCGGGGCACGAGACTATGCAAGCGCAGGAAATCGGGCACACTGCTCCGCCGACCTTCACCGAGTAGCTCCTGGTAGACCGCGCGTAACTGACCCTCCGCCTCGTCCTCCGCTATTATCTGCACCCAGGCATTCACGTATTTCTTCCCATGTAAACAGTCATGTCTTGGCTACGTAGTGGCGGCTTCCAACTCGGCTGTGGCAGCAGGGACTTCCCGCCCAACTGCGGCCGCCACTTTGCGAATGGCATCCATGATGTCGAAGAAGCGCGCCGGCGTGACGCTCTGCGGACCGTCAGATAGCGCGAGTTCAGGATTGGGATGCACTTCGATCATCACGCCGTCAGCACCGGCGGCTACCGCAGCGAGCGCCATCGGCTTCACCAACTCCCACTTGCCCGTGGCGTGGCTGGGGTCGATGACGACGGGCAGGTGCGATTCTTCCTTGAGGACGGGGATTGCGCTCAGGTCGAGCGTGTTGCGGGTAGCCGTTTCAAAGGTCCGGATGCCCCGCTCGCACAGGATCACGCGCATATTGCCGGCGGCCATGATGTATTCCGCGGACATAAGCAGGTCTTCGATGCTTGCCGCCATGCCGCGCTTGAGCATTACCGGCTTGTCGGTGTTGCCTACCTCTTGCAAGAGCGTGAAGTTCTGCATGTTGCGGGCGCCAATCTGCATGATATCGACGTACTCGGCAACCAGTGAGACCCGACGGGGATCCATGACCTCGGTGATAAGAGGCAGTCCCGTAGCGTCTGCGGCAGTGCGCAGCAGCTTGAGTCCTTCACCACCCATGCCCTGGAAGCTGTAGGGCGACGTGCGCGGTTTGAAGGCGCCGCCGCGCAGAATGTGTCCGCCTGCTTCTTTCACGGCCTGCGCGGTAGCGATGATCTGCTCCTCGCTCTCCACGCTGCAGGGACCGCCGATGACGCCGATTTCGTTGCTGCCGATGGTCACGTTGCCGACGCGAATGTGGGTATCGCCGCCGCCCTCGCCGCGTGCAGCAAACTTGTACGGCTTGTCGACGGGGATGACCATTTCGACACCCGGCAGCACTTGCACCTGCTCCATCATGCCGGGAGGCCGCTTGCCGATGAGTCCGATTACTGTCTTGTTTACACCTTGGCTGATGGTCGACTCCACGCCGCCATCCTCAATACGCTGTCGCACGGCGTCAATCTGCTCCTGAGTGGCGTCGGTCCGCATTATGACTATCATGACCTTCTACCCTTGATCCCTTTCCTCTGTGGTGTGTTGCGCCTCAGTTAAGTGAGGCGGCGTTTCTTGTACGGTGATCTTGCCAATTCAGCTGTCGGTTGTGCACGATCAGAAGAGTTCTCGGTGGCACTCGCTCCTATCAATAAAAGAAAAAGCAGAAAGCTTTTCACTTTCTGCTATCGCCGGAGGGTGCCGCCTGTCCTCGCTTTGTCCACTGGGACAAAGCGTACCTGCTTAAGCCGGACCCTCCGGCTTAGTAAACAGATAATAATAGTTGTGGACTGCGACCAACACCCGAATTACCTTTTGTCGTCTGCCAAGCGTGCTAGGCACGCCGCAAGTACTGAGGCATGATAGCAGGCGGCTAAGGAGGGTGTCAACCAATAAACGCTCTCAACACCAATTCATCGTATTCCTCACCACACCGGTGAATCTGTGGACACATCCTGGGAGAACAATCCAACAGCAGGTAGCAATTACGGTCTTGGACCCGGGAGCGCCCAGCGGGCGTGACTGTCTTCAACGTCTGTGCAGGCTTGCAGCAAAAGATCGCGGCGCACGTGAGATCTGCCGCCAGCGGGCTGTCCCTCGCCAGTCTCGACCGCAAGGCATAGACTCGAATCTTGCGGGTTAATATTCCCATCGCTACCGAACACGAATCGCTGATTCTGAGAGTCCGAACACGCTTTCACGTACAGCACGCCTTCGCCCGCCTCCAGGCACACGTCGTAGGCATTCATATAGAACTGGCCCGGTGCGGGACGGTTGAAAATGAAGAGCTCATCGGCGGCGCCGGGCTTGCACGTGTGGGCCTGGAGCGGAGCGTTCAGATTCAGATTGCTGCCAAAACCCGCGACGTCGACGCAATAGAACTCCGGCTCGTCAAGCGGGTCTTGCAGCATGATGAGACTTTCGGCGGAGGGCGTTGGGGCAGCCGGTTGTGGCGCGGGCGTCGGCACTTCCGTTGGTTGTGCCGCGCGTGTGATGGTCATTCCGGACTGAAACTCAGTTTGGGACGCGCAGGAAACAAGCATGGCAAGTCCGGCTAGGCACACAAGCAAGCGAGTCTTCATGATATGTGCTGACACTTCTCCTCATATTCGGCGATTGCTTCGTCGACATTCTAGTCCTGGAATGTGAATTCTTTGTGAACATTGACACGCGGCAGGCCTGCGACATTCCCCAGATCCATTTATGCATCCAAGAGGTCAATGAGCCTATGGAGACCCTTGCATAACCCCACCTTCAGGCAGGGGCACTCCCTCTCCTGTCGAGGGAGAGGGAATTCTCTCGCTTCCGCTAGGGTTTCGCAAAAGTCTCCTATGGGCGCACTTCATCGCTCCGTACGGTGCGCTGTTCTTGGCTTGAGCGGCAGAGCATTTCGCAGGCGCGGAGCACTTCCAGGTTGTTGCGTCCGCTGATACCGGGCTCGACGCCATTCGCGATGTACCGGTAGAAGGCGTCGATGACGCCTTGCTCGCTGCGAGCGGGCGCCGGCGCATGCGGCACGGGCTGCGGCGGTTGCGCTTTGCCGAAGTCTGCCTGCGGCGTTTCCTGCCACTGCCAGTCTGTCCCGTCCCAGGTGAGCACTCCCTCGGCGCTTTGCACGACAAAGCGGTAGTCGTTGAAGCTGGCAATGTGCGACATGGCGTAGGTGGCAATGGCACCGCTCGCGAAGTGGAGCACGCCGGAGACGCCCGCGTCGTGGGAATACTGCGACCAGGGCGTCGTGAAACTGCGGGCCGTGACTTCGGCAACCGGCCCAAAGCAGAACACCAAATTGTCGAGATGGTGCACGCTCATGTCCCATACCATTGCAAAATGGTAGTCCAATGTGCGGGGCGTGGGCCGGTAGCGGTGATGGACGAGGTCGATGAGGTGGGGCGTGCCGTAAGCGCCACTGGCAACAGCGGCTTTCAGCGTCTGCACTTCCGTCCGGTAGCGGTAGTTCTGCGATACACAGAATCTCACGTCGGCGCTCTCTGCCTCGGCGACCAGCGCAACGGCATCTTGCCAGTTCGTCGTCATGCCTTTTTCTACGAGCACGTCCTTGCCGGCCTGAAATGCTTGCCGTGCCAAAGGGCCGTGAAATGCCGTGGGCGTACAGATGATGACGGCGTCGGCGGGGACGGCTGCCAGTGCTGCTTCGAGTTGCGAGCATGAAGCCGCCTCGTCCAGACGCGTCAGCGCCCGGGCCTCTACGAGCAATTCCGCAGAAACGTCTACGAGGGCTACAGGCTGAAAGCGCGGGTCAGCCGTCAGCACTTCCAGCGGCCACCGTCCACGGCGTCCAACACCAACGTGAATGGTGCGTATGGGAGCGTGCTCTGCCATTGCGGTCATGCCTCCTGCGCGGCAAGATGCCGGACTTTGTCTTCGTCCACCTCGATGCCCAGTCCCGGTTCGTCGGTGAGGAGGGCCGCGTCGCCCTCCCGGGGCAGCGCCTTGGCCGCAATATCGTCAGTTAAGAATTGCGGGCCGTTGAGGGCGCAGGGGTGCGCGACGCCCCACGCCGCGGCGAGGTGCACACTGGCGGCGAATGCCACGCTGCACTCGGTGAGGCCGCTGCAGACCAGCATGAACCCGGCGGCATCGGCGAGCGACGCGCAGATGCGGTTGGGCCAGAGACCGCCGGTCCGTGTCACCTTGAACGTATAGGCAGTCAGCGCGTTCTGCTTGATCATCGTCAGCAGCGGCACCGGGCCGGAAATGGACTCGTCTAACGCAATGGGGATCGGCGATGCTGCGGCAATCTGCGCGGATACGTCCGGCCTATCCGGCGCTACCGGTTGTTCGAGCAAGTCCACGCCCGCGTCAACCAAGGCATGCATGCGCTGGTGTGCCTCATGGGGCGGAAAGCCGCCGTTGGCGTCGGCCCAGAGAAAGCCGTCGGGAAAAGCGTTCCTAACGAGTTCGCACATCTGCACGTCCCAGTCCATGGCGCCGCCGACCTTTATGTTGCAGCTCCGATAGCCGCGCTCTGCGGCCTCGCTGAGACTTTCTTCCACCTCCGCCGGAGTGCTGCCGGTCACCGTCCAGCTCAGGCGCACGCGATCTGCTCGCCGGTGCGCGAAGAGGTCGATTAATGGCACACCATAGTGTCTCGCCAGCGCGTCATGGGCCGCAACATCGATAGCGGCGCGTGCAATCGGCGTACTCAGACCCCAGAGGGGCGCGATCGCGCCGTCCATGGCTTTATGAAGACCATCAAAGTCCGCCAGCGGTAAGCCGATCACTGCCGGAACGAAATGGTCCTTGAGAACGCCTATCACAGACTCTCGCGTCTCCGGCGACCAGGTGTGAGAAGGCGATCCCTCGCCCCAGCCGATGGTGCCGTCACTTGCGGTCAGCTTTGTCACGATGATTGGGCGTCCCGCTGCCGCGCTGCCGACGGTCCCCCGTGACGTTTTGAATAGGCCCTTGAACGGCAGCGTAAACGAGAATACCTCGATACTTTCTATAGTCGGCATGGGTGCTCCTTCTTGCGCATTAGCGTGCTCTGCTTGTGTCTGCAATCCAGGCTGTTCTTGAAGCCATGAAGGCAGTCCACAATGTCTGAAAACATGCAAACTTACGACTTCGAGTCGGAAGGGGGGACCACGGATGGTGAAGGATCGGCATAGGGTTTGACGCGTAGGGGCGTGTCCATGAGATACGTGAGTGTAACCCGGTCGCCGGCTTGAGGGCCGGCGTAGACCTCTTGAGCCGCGAGGTGCACTTCGTGGATCGTGTGCCGGTCCTCTTGCCAGACCAGCATCAGCTTGTAGTGGTCGACTCCCTCCAGGTCGTAGGTCTCAACCTGGAGAAGAAGCGCATTGCGTTCATAGGTGGCGCGCATCATGGCAGATTTTCACAGATCTCCTGCAGACGGTTTGCGAAACACCTCAGGATGCATTGTACCAGTCGTTCCTCATGCGAAAGTTCTGCGCTCTCTGCGGTCGACACTGTTTCAACACGAGGCGACATAACTTCGAGCACTGAACTGCCGTTAGGCGTGCGCAGCGCAAGATGGACTGAGTCCGCATTCATCGCAGGCACGTACTCCACTGCCAGTCCCCAATGCGCGCCGAACGCCTGCTGGGCGGCCGCGGCCGCACCGTCAAGGCGAACGTGACTGCCAGCCGGCTCATGCTGCCAGCTCCTGTCGCCCGTGATCGCTTGGGGCCATAGTGCGGCATCTGCCGCAAGGATGAGAGCGCCGGCAAAGTAGGCGGAGCTGCCCGGCACTGAGGTTAGGCTGCGGGAGACGAGACCGCCACTCTCAATCTCGACGCAAGCAAGTGTATCATTTCGCCTTGTCAGGAGTTTCGCTATGCGACGTTGGAGTGAGCTAACACTTTGTGCGGACACGAAATGGGGCCTTGCGCGTTACTGAGCAGATTCTATCAGCGCTTGTTCCTCAGGTGAGAGGAGACCGCAAAGACGCGATTTAGGGAACTAGTAGATATAGGCTTGTAGTCTTTGCAGGCAGCGTTCATGTCATTCCGAGCGCAGCGAGGAATCTAAAAAAGCTCCCGATTCTAGATTCTTCGTCGCTGCGCTCCTCAGAATGACAGTTGGAAGTTGGCTCAGACCTAGAGACGATCACATGTCTTGCCTCTTGCCAACCCCAGCCTAAAACTACTAATTGCTGCGATTTATTCAGTTGCCCGAAACTAAGGCCGAACGTGAGTTTAGTTTGGCCGACAATCTGGAGTAGTGCCTTAAGCAGGATAACGTCAATCGGAACATCCTGACATGGCAGTTATTTGCTAAAGCCGCTGGTGCTGCTGTGGCAACTCTCCATCCCTGGGACTATCCGGACGCCGTGGCAATACCAGGTCAGGAAGGATTATCCTGCGTTTCAGACTGCCACTTCTTCATCTCTTCCTCGATGAAGTAGTTCACCAGTTCGCGGTACATGTTTTCGATAACGCCGCCGTCCAGCCCGGCTGCCTGCGCCCAAGCTCTGCGTTGCTCCAGCATAGCCGTGAAGCGTTCCGGCGCACGTACGGAGGTCGCACTCGTCTTGAATTGGGACGCAGCCTGCACGTACGCGAACCGCTGGCCTAGCAGTCGAATGACCTCTTTGTCTATGCGGTCTATCTCAGCGCGTACGTCTTGCATGTCGCGGCATTCGTCCGGCCTTCTCACGACTTCATAAGTCCTTTCATACGCACCCTAGTTCCCCAGTGAGCGAGTCCAAGCTCCAGTCCGCATTGAGCTAAAGGAGTCCCGTACGTTTTGTGCGGTGCGCGGCCGCTCACCGCCAGATGATTTCCCATTGTACCGGGGCATCGTTGAGCGGTTGATTGTACTCATCGAGCACGTTGAAGCGCAGGCCATCCGCGCGTCGCGCTTCAATCCGTACCATGCGGACTTCATCCGTCACGGCGTAGCACCTGACGGTGCGCGGCACGCCGCGGCCCTGCGCCACGATCTCAGCGGGAAACGCGAGCGTGCGCACGCCGCGTGCGGTCTCCACCGTATACGAAAACGGTTGCCGTTCTTCAGCCATAAGCTATTCTCCGAGGCTCACGCAGCGGCAGGCACAGACAATCACGAGCGTCCTTGAGCAGGACCGTGGAATTCGCCGAGCTTGCGTACCCGAGCCATCGAGCAGAGCGTCAAGTGCGAGCGTAATTGCACCCCAGTGCGAGCGTCATTGCACCTATGATAGCATTAGAAGGTGCGACCTGATCGCTCCCATGCATAGATAGCCTCTTTGAGGTTTCTCGCCCACACTGCCTGTCCATAGTGCGCATGTGATTCTGCCTCTGGGGCTCTGTGCCGCTGCACTAACGGCGCGCTATGCCTGCCATTTCCAAACTTTCTCAAGCGGTGCTGCATGGTGCAGAGGTCGAGTCTGAAGCTCGGCCGATGCGAGTTGAGGTTTGCGCCAGGCGGCAGATTCTCTAGTGGGCGGCAGGTAGCATGTGCGAACTATTCGAGGCGCTATCGCCATTCTGAGACGAGGTAACAGCCGTGAAAACAGCGTTGATCACTGGAATTACCGGCCAGGATGGGACGTATCTTGCCGAGCATCTCATTGGCTTGGGATATAAGGTATGCGGTCTGATAAGAGGACAGAACAACCCCAAAGCTGAAGCTGTACAGCGGCTTATTCCCAATCTGGAACTCATTGAAGGTGACCTTTTGGACCAGAGTTCGCTCATTGCTGCGGTGGAAGTCACGCAGCCGGATGAAGTCTACAACTTAGGCGCGATCAGCTTTGTGCCCTTGTCGTGGCGCCAGCCGGTGCTCACGAGTGAGATCACCGGCCTGGGAGTCACGCGGCTGCTGGAAGCCGTTCGCATTGTGAATCGCGACATTCGCTTCTACCAGGCGTCGAGCAGCGAGATGTTTGGTATGGTGCGTGAAATGCCGCAAAGCGAGGCGACACCATTCTACCCACGCAGTCCCTACGGTGTGGCCAAGACGTACGGGCACTACACGACAGTGAATTACCGCGAAAGCTACGACATGTATGCCTGCTCGGGAATCTTGTTCAACCACGAATCGCCGCGGCGCGGTCTGGAATTTGTAACGCGCAAGACCACGAATGCGGCGGCGCGTATCAAGCTTGGCAGGCAGGACAAACTCTTAATGGGCGATCTGTCGCCGAAGCGCGACTGGGGATACGCCGGTGACTACGTGCAGGCGATGCACATGATGTTGCAACAGGACGAGCCAGACGACTATGTGATCGGCACCGGCGAAACGCACACGATCCAGGAGATGTGTGCAGTTGCATTCGATCACGTTGGCTTGGACTGGCAGGATTATGTGGGCACGGACCCGCGATTCTTGCGCCCGGCGGAAGTCAATCTTTTGATCGCAGACAACTCGAAAGCGCGTGAGAAACTGGGATGGGAGCCGACTGTCGACTTTCGGGGGCTCATACAGATGATGGTGGATAGCGATCTGAAGCAAGAGAGCGCCGTTGGCGAGCCGGTGTGATTCCTGGATTGTTGTAAAGCGCGAAGTATGGTATGGTGAGTGGCCTAGGTTTGTTTTCGTGGGCGCATAGGCATAATCCTGTGCGCGGGACAACAAGAACTCAAGAGGAGTGTGATTGATTTGTCTTCTGTGACCGTGCGCGACGGCGAGAGCTTTGAAAGTCTCTTGCAGCGGTTTCGCTCATCAGTAAACCGGTCCGGCGTAATGCGAGAAGTCCGTTTGCGACGGTTCTATCGCTCCAAGGCAGAGAAGGAGCGTCTGGCATTACAGCGGGCAATTCGTCGTCAGCGTCGACGCGAGGCGAAAGTTCGCAGAACGATGGGCGTTTAGTGTCAAGAGGTTTTGGCTGAGCATTGCGCGTGCCGGCGTCTAGGCGCAATTCCGGTATTGCCGTGCGCCTGAGGTGGCACGGAGACCGATTGCAGCTTGGAGTAGCTGCGATGCGCGGTGTAGCGCAAGGTAATCTTGACAAAGTTGCAACATCTCAATTAAGTTAGGAATCTGGAGCAGCGTGGCAGTATCGAAGTGCCACGAGCGGTAAATGCTCCAGGTTTTTTTAATGTATCGTGCGAAGGAGGAGATGCACATGCAGCGTATTAGTCGTCGAAAGTTTCTATACGGCAGTGCGGTAGCCGGACTTGGTTCCGCCTTCTTGGCGGCGTGCGGCCAGGGCGTGGCGCCGGCAGACGCGCCGGCAGAGGAAGCCGAGGCCCCCGCGGCTGAAGAGTCGATGAGCATGGCCGATGGGCGCACCATTATTTCGTTTTGGTCGTACATTGGCTTTGGCGCCGCAGGGCTGCACCCGCAGGTGCAGGGCCTGTCCGACATGGTCGTCAAGTATAACGCCGAGAACGAGGACAATATCCTCGTAGAGATCGTGCCCGGCAAGGGTGCGGACGAAGCGAAGACCGCGTCAGCGGGCGGCGTACCCCCTGGACTGCACTGGCATGCCTGGCCGGACAGCACCAACTTCTTTGCCGCCGGCGTGACGGTGGACCACGAGGAAGAGCTGAAGCGCTTCCCCGGCTGGACCGATCAGCGCGCTGACTACTTTGAGGGCATGACCCTTAGTACCACCTGGCAAGGCAAGCTGACCGGTCTGCCGATAAATACCAACAACAGCATCATGATCTGGAATCCGGACATCCTCTCAACGGCCGGTGTCAGCGATCCGGAAGAGGGCTGGACCTGGGATGACATGTTGGAGGCGGCCCAAAAAGCCGCGAATCCGCCCGACGTGTGGGGTTGGGACTACCACCCGCGCAGTCTCAGCCGCTGGGACCAAGTTGCCGGCAGCGCCGGTTTCACGTGGCTGAACGAGGAACAGACACGCTGGAACTTCGATTCCGAAGAGGCGATCTGGGCCACCCAGATGATTAGCGACTGGATGAACGCCTACCAACTCGCGCCGTATAAGGACGAGTGGGGCGGCGAGTTGTTCCACGACGGCAAGACGGTATTCGAGTCCCAGGGCCCGTACCGCCTGCCGACGCTCCGCCAGCGCGGCGATAATTTCAAGGTGATCCATACGCCGATTCAAACGAAGCGTCATGCGCCCAACGGCGGCCAGAACGTCGCGGTGTTCGTACAGGAAAACGCCGACATACTGGATGCGTCGCTGCGGTTTGCCCAGTACGCCGTTTCGGCTGACGCCCAAGTCTTCGTCATCAGGGCTTCCGGCGGCACGAATCTGCCGGTGAGTAGGTCCGTTCTGAACCACGAAGGTTACCAGGGCCTCATTGCCGATGATCCGGACTACGCCACGTTTGCGGCGGAATTGGAATACGGCGGCCGCTATCCCGGTCTGCCTTCGGGCTACGGTGGCTTCCAGGCTCAGCTCTTCAGCGATGGTTTCCACCCGGTGTGGCGCGGCGAGTTGACTGCCGAGGAAGGCATGAAGATCATTCAGGACATCGCACAGGTGCAGCTTGAGGCTGACATCGCGCGCATGGGCGGCTAAGGCAGGCCAGTTCAGCGGCGCGAACCGGCTTGACTTCAGCGCGGGACAGAGATGATTCGCGTCCCTCTAAGGCTGTGAGCGCCCATACAGGCACGTAGCCAAACCGTTTCTTGGAAGATTCTTGAGAAGCCAGCTAGGATGAACTAGCTGGCTTCTTGTTTTGCCAATAAACTGTATGAATTGGAGTCCAAACACTGTACGCTGCCCATGAAAATAGCTAAGCGCTATTGCCGCGCAGCGCAAGAAATAGGAGAACGAGAATTGTGGCGACGTACCGGGTAGGCGTCATTGGCTGTGGCCGGATCGGCAGCACCATTGACGATGAAGTACAGGGCAACAGCAGCGTTATTCTCCCGTTTTCTCATACGGCCGCGTATATGGAGGAGCCACGGGTGGAGGTGGTTGCCGCCGCCGATCCGGTGCGAGAAAAGCGGGACATCTATCGCCGCCGCTGGGGCGTGGAGCGCGTCTATGAAAGCCACGAAGAGCTCTTGGAGCGGGAATCCCTGGATATTGTCAGCGTCTGCACCCGCGCCGAGGAGCGGCCGGAAGTGGTGGCGGCGTGTGCCGAGGCAGGGGTAAAGGTGATCTTTGCCGAAAAGCCGCTGGCGTGGTCGCTGGGCGAGGCCGAGGCAATGCTCACAGCCTGCCGCCGCCACGGCGCCAAACTGGGCGTGGGCTGTCTGCGCCGTTGGCATCCTTTCTACCGCCAAGCCAAGCAACTCATTGACGACGGCGAAATTGGCACGGTGCTCCAAGTAACCGGCTACTGCGGTTCCACCCTTTCTCATGACGGCAGCCATTGGGTTGACTTATTGCGCTACTTTGCCAGCGACGCGCCGGTAGACTGGCTGGTGGGCGAAATCGGTGATCCAGCCGCCCTGAGCGACGATTGGGACCGGTACGGCGGCAACGCTTATGTTGCATTTCAAAATGGCGTACGCGGCTACCTGCGCATGATGGGCACCGGCGCGGCGGTGCAGGAGTGGGACATAATAGGTGAGCACGGACGCATTCGGGCCCTCGACGGTGGCCGGGAGTTTGAGCTCTGGCGGCGCGCGGGCGGCGGCAGAGCCGACCGGCCGGTGCGTGAAGCCTTTCCGCGACCGCAGCGGCTGCCAAGCCCTACTGCCGGAGCGGTTGCCGATATGGTCGCGTGCGTGGAAACCGACAAGGAGCCGGATTGCAACGGCGAGGACGGCTACGCCGCCCTGGAGATTGCCCTCGCCATGCGGGAGTCTTTCCGCCGGGGCTGCGCCCGTATAGACTTTCCGTTTGACGATAGAGAAACAAGACTGATTACGCCAACGTAACGTGTGGGGTATTCCTGCCCAATTGGCAGTTGAAATACAATAGGAGCACGACATGTCGTGCCCCTGCGTGTAACTCTCAAGTGTCAAGAGGCAGGTTATTCGGAACGGCCTTTACCGATGCTATTGGACTTCGCTAGGATTAATGTCGCCTTGGCAAAGAGAATTAACCCTATTTAAGAGGTAGAACTATGTCGCTCAAGATTCCAGTTCGCGTCGCCATGGTTGGGTTGCGGCATCCGCACGTGGGCAGCTTGGATCCCGCGCGGCCGTCGCCGGGGTACATTCACACCTTCAAACAGATTCCCGATGTGCAGATTGTTGCCTACTGCGAAGATAGCGACGCAAGGCTGCGAGATTTGGCACGGGCGTTTGATCCAGCGGCCACATTGTACGCCAGCGCGGACGAACTCATCGAGAAAGAGGACTTCGACCTCGCCTGTGTCGTGCTGCCGGCGAACGAAATACCCGACGTCGGCATAAAGTTGGCGGCAGCCGGCAAGCACTTCTTTGTGGAGAAGCAGTTTGCCCGTTCGGCGGCCGACCTGGCGCGGCTGGTGCAGGCTGTGGATCACCATCAGGTCAAGGTGCTTGCGGGGTATCCCTGGCGTTTTCATCCCGCGATGCAGGACCTCAAGCAATTCATCGACCAGGGCGTCTTTGGCGCTCCGCTTTCACTTGAGAGCCGCCTCGTAACCACCCAGGTGCGCCCCGGCAGCCGGGAGCCGACCCACTTCATGTTTACTGCTGCCAACGAGGGCGGCGGTGTGCTGCATATGCTGGGGGGACATTACATCGAGTTCATGCGCCACCTTGTGCAGTGTGAGGTCAAGACCGTGCAGGCGCTTGCGGGCCGTCCGCTGGGATACATCGACGACCCTCTCGAAGATGTGGCTGTGGTCGCGATGGAGTACGAAAACGGCGCGTTGGGCAGTTTGCACGCCGCCTATGCGCAGCCGCCCCAGGCGAGTGGCTATGACTCCTGTTTCGTCTATCGTGGCGAGCACGGCTGGGCAAACTGGACACCCGTGGGCGGGCAGGTGCTGGAAGTCGTCAGCGATGCGCCTGCGTGGTCGGGCGCGCCGCAGAAGAGCATCGAATATAACCCCGCAATGATGTCTGTTTACGGCGGCCATCGTTGGTTCTACGACATCTTGCGGCAGTTCGTGGCAGAACTCCATACCGATCGCCCGCCCGCCGTGACCTTGGAAGATGCGCTCCACGTGCTGCAGGTCATCGAGGCCGCGTATCAAGCGGCGCGCACCGGCAGGCAGGTAAACGTGGAGTATGGCGTGAAGGCCGCCCTTGGTGCCTAGCGCCGGCAAGTTTCGGGCGTAAGTGGTAATCGCGCTCTAAATGTGCCTAGCTCACTCTTGACGGTGAAAAACGTTGTGGCTATGCTGCAAGAAGCAACCACAACGGTTGTGATCGCAATGGTGGTGCTCTCTCATCAAGGAGGTTTAGTGATGAACAGACTGAATGGGAGCGAGATTCGTGGAGTTTCACGTCGCACCCTTTTGGGTGGGGCGGCTCTATCCGGCGCCGGCGTGCTCCTGGCTGCCTGCGGCATGCAGGCCGGGCCATCGGGTGACGGCGAGGAGATGGCGCAAGGCGACGCGCCGGCCAAAGAGGAAGCCAAGGCCCCCGCGGCCGAGGGCGCAACTCCGGTCCTCTTCTGGCAGTGGGGCATCACGTATGTCCCAGGCTTTGAGGCGTTAGTGGGGGAGTACAACGGGCTGCAACAAGAGGTTGCGCTTACGGTTGAGAAACCGCCGGGAGGCTATTGGGATGCGGTACTTGCCGCCCTCGCCGCCCAGACCGGCCCCGACATCTTTCTGATAAACGGCGTGAACATCAAGTCGTGGATAGATGGCGGTCGGGTGGTAGGCGACCTTTCGCAATTCTTTGCCGCTGATCAGCAAGCAACAGAAGACCTGGGAGCAGTGCTGCCGTCCTTCGTCGACTGGTACTCAACTGACGGTAAAGCGTCCGGGACACCATGGGACTATAGCACGAGCAACACGCAATATAACGAAGAGCACGTCGTGGCAGCCGGTCTGACCCCACCCGCCGAGCTCGGTGACGGCTGGGACTGGGACGCGATGCAGGAGTACGCCGAAAAGCTGACCCAGCGCGATGGCGAAAACATCACGCGCTACGGCCAGGGACACCTGCACGGGATCGAGACCGGCTGGGGCAATTACATCCAGATGAACGGCGGCAGCGTGCTCAATGAGGATCGGACACGGTGCACCATCGCCTCCGAGGAAGCGATCGATGCGGTGCAGTTCTGCGTGGATCTGGTGCAGAAGCATCGCGTTGCGCCAACCCGCGACGAGTACACGGCGATGCGCGAAGGTGGACTCCATCCATCCGCGCTGATGATTTCAGGTCTGGTCTCAATCTTCTCCGCGGGAGACTGGTATTGGAATCGCTACAAGGACCATCCCGATTTGGATTGGGATGTTACCTTCCTGCCGAAGGCGCCAACTACCGGACAGACCGGCAACAACAGTAACTTCCGCGGCACCGTGATGAACCCGCAAACGTCAGTGCCGGACGCAGCCTGGAAGTGGTTGGCCCACTCGCTTACGAAGCCGGTGCAGGACAGCATCGTGGCGAACTTCAATGAGGTTCCGGCCAGGCTTGACTCCGCGCTGGAGCTCTATACCAGCACTGAAAAGTCGGGTCCGCCGGCATCTCGCGCTCAGCTGGAAGACTCGCTGCGCGCGACCATTTCGCTGCCGACCCATGACGTGGTGACCTGGCAACAGATGATCCGCGAAGGCATCAACCCCAGCATGAATCCGATTTTCGATAACGAAATCGGTGTGGCTGAAGGTTTGCGGCAGGCGCAGGACCAGATTAACGCCCTCTTTGACGCTGCAGGCTAGCATTGCCCTTAGGGCGCGCTGCGCTTGATTCGAACGCAAGCGTGCGCTGCGCAATACGGACATGTGCGAGAAGAACAAGGAGCGAGAGAACCACATCGGTTCTCTCGCTCTTTTCATTTGTCCCTCGTTGCAATAGGGCCTTATGGGATAGGGCGGCGCATCACGACGGAGCTAGGCCGGCTGCCGGATGAGCTTTTGCAACGACCGCAGTTCCCGCGGCGGGTCGAGCTTCATGCCGTACTCGCTCCAGGAAACCTCCGCTACATAGATGTCGCCCTTAGAGTCTACGGCCAGGCTGTGCGGTGAGTAGAAGCGGCCGGGTGCGTCGCCGTAGGACTCCCTGCCCAGGCGCGCCAGCACGTTGCCGGCGGTGTCCAGAATGGAGACGCGCGGGCCGAGGTCCATGCCCATTGCGTTTGAATCTATGCCGCCGAAATACTCGCCCACGTAGACCAGGTCCTCGCCGCGCGGGTCCACGAGCACGCAGGCGGCCTTCGAGAGGTTTACCCATTGCGTCAGGTACGTACCGTCTGCCGCAAAGATCTGCACGCGGTGATTCTCGCGGTCGGCTATGTACACGCGCCCGGCGGCATCCACCGAGATGTCGTGCACGATGTTGAAATGTCCCGGCTCGGTGCCGGACGCGCCCCAGGAGTGGAGCAGTTCACCATCCCCCGAAAACTTGTGCACGTGCGCGTTGCTGTACCCGTCCGCCACGTAGAAGTCTTCTGAATCCGGCGCAAACGCGACCGTCGTCGGGCGGTTGAAGGGCTTACCGCTCATTGGCGGCGGCGGTTCGCCAGGTGTGCCAAGGGTCATGAGCAATTCGCCGGCCGGCGTGAATTTGCGCACGGTTGAGTCACCGCTATCGATGCAATACACGGAGTCGTCCGGCCCTACCGCAACCCCATGCGGCGTGTCGAAGATGCCGTGACCCCAGGTGCGCAGCACGTTTCCGTCCGAGTCGTAAACGACCATGGGATGAGTACCGCGATTGAAGACGTACACGTTGTCGTGGGAGTCCACTGCTACGGACGTGGCCTCTTTGTAATTGGCGCCCGCCGGCAAGTTGCCCCAATTAGTCCCAGATACCGTGTATGTGTAGTTTCCGTCGCCAAGTGTGACCATTGCTTGCCTCTGCTCCTGTTAATCTTAGCTATTTGGCCTTGCCCGCTGCGAAGTCAACCCCCTGCGGGCAGCAATCACAGTGTAACCGTTTTCAAGAGAGTAGGCATTGGAGTCGCTGAGCCGCATTGGCATCGGCTCGTCCTGCG
Organism: Chloroflexota bacterium; assembly: GCA_026710945.1. Lineage (NCBI taxonomy): Bacteria > Bacillati > Chloroflexota > Chloroflexota bacterium. Next base: position 36,675 of record JAPOQA010000031.1, on the reverse strand, counting down.
ACAGTTTACCTGGGAAGTGGCCTCCTCTCGGTGGCTTGTGGTGTTGCGTTTGGCCTCCCTTCAAGAATGCTCTCATGTGAAGCCTTTCTTCGCATGCAGTAATTTGGGGTAGGTATTGCCGGATTGAAGAACGAAGGGAAACACAATGGCCTCGCGTTGGATTATCCATGCCGATCTTGATGCCTTTTTTGCTGCCGTGGAGCAGCGTGACAATCCTGCATTGCGCGGCAAGCCGGTCATGGTAGGCGGTGCGGGAGGGCGCGGTGTCGTAACAGCGGCGTCGTATGAGGCGAGGGTGTTTGGCGTCCATGCGGCGATGCCCGGCGCGCGGGCGCGGCGCTTGTGCCCGCACGGCATTTTCGTAAGAGGCAATTACAGAAAGTATCAGACTGAATCGGCTCGCGTGATGGGCATATTGAGGGAATACTCGCCTGCGGTGGAGTCGCTTTCAATCGACGAGGCCTTTCTCGATGCGACGGGTTTGGAACGCTGGAAAGGCGGTCCGGTGCCCGCGGCCAGGGAAATCAGGGAGCGAGTCAAAGTTGAGTGCGGACTGACGATCTCAATAGGTATCGCGAACTCCAAGTATGTGGCCAAGATTGCGACAAACACCGGCAAGCCCGATGGGTTGGTGCTTGTTCCTCAGGGAGGCGAGCAAGCATTCTTGGCGCCACTGCCGATTGGCGCCATGTGGGGGGTGGGTCCGCAGATGGGAGCGCGACTGCACGCCTACGGCATTCGCACTATCGGCCAGTTAGCAGCTTACTCCAGCGATGCGTTGCAGCGTGCATTTGGCGCATGGGGTAGGCAGGCGTATCATCTGGCACACGGGCGTGATTCGCGAAGGGTGTCGCAGTCACATTCGATGAAGAGTGTAAGCAATGAAGCGACGTTTCCTCACACGGTCTATGAGCGTGAGACGTTGTTCAATATGCTCATGTCGCTGGCGGAACAGGTGGGAAAGAGACTGCGTGGGAAGGGAATGCGGGGCAGAACGATTGCACTTAAACTGCGTTCGGCAGACTTTGCGACACTGTCCCGCCAGACCACGCTCGCGCGTCCGACTGATGCAACCGACATCATCTATGCCGAAGCGAAGCGGCTCCTGCACGGCGTCAAGCTCGTCGCCGGTGGGTATCGACTCATCGGAGTGGGGGTGCACGAGTTGATACCCGCAGGAGAGGGTCAGTTGCCGCTTTGGTTAGAGCCCGAGGATCGGCTGAGCCAACGTGACCGGGCCGTAGATAAAATCCGTGGCAAGTTTGGCATGCATACCGTGCTGCGCGGGCCGTTGGTAAACCCTGCGGAGGCATGGGTTGCGGGGACCTTTGCCCGCGGGGCGGACAACTGAGGAAGAAGGCAGACCAGCGGTACCCCCGGGGTGATTCGAACACCCGACCGACTACTTAGAAGGCAGTTGCTCTGTCCACTGAGCTACGGGGGCAGAAGGAATTGACCAGCGCACGAGATGTATCGAAGTAACGCTCGATCAACCGTGGCGAATGAATGGCGCCGAATCCGATTATACCAGCGGATTTTGCCTACCGTCTATGGAATTTGGTTTAGAATCCTGCGGCGCAAGAGGTCCTCAATACTCCGTAAGCTCTATGGCGCGAGCCACCCGGATTTAGGGTGACAAGAGCTTCATTACGCCGAACCATATGAAGTAGAGCCCAAAGAGCGCCAGGACCATGCCGAAGAGATAGAGCGCGGACTGGTACATACGGTCCGAGATGAAGCGTCTCCCGGTCGCAAAGACAATGGCAACCAGCGTGAGCCAAAGGAAGTCGCTGGCGACGTGGCCGAGAGTGAAGGCAGCGAGACCGGTCGCGCCACGCGGCAACGCGAGGGTTGTCATCGTGGAGATGCCAACGGTGGCCCACCAGAACGACCAATAGGGGTTCGCCAAGCTAAGTAGGGCTCCGCCCACCATAGGGTGATCGGCATGCTTGTCAGAAACAGATTCGGCCAGTCTTGCGCCTTTGCGCCGCACGCCGCTCACGATTTGCCAGCCCATCCAAATCATCACGAGGCCGCCTACCACGCCGATAGCTGCAAGCACCGGATCCCACTGAAGTACGCGGGCGAGTCCGAGCCACAGCAGCACGACGAGTGCCGCCTCCAATAGTCCGTGCCCCAACGATGCCAGCGGGCCGGCTACTATGCCGTAGCGGGCACTCTGCCCCATCACGAATACGGTTAACGGACCGGGGGACATCGCACCGGAGAGGCCGATGGAGAACGATGCGGCGAAGACGAAGACGAATGACTCGAAGGCTGCCATAGTGATGTGGTGAGCGTCAGAGAGATCACGCAGTGTGCCGTGCGTGGCCGGTATCCCGCTTGTCGCCTGAGGTACACGGACGGAGCGTCATCATCACCCCATGTTTGGGTCGCAGAGTGATGAGGGGTTCCAGTTCGACCGGGTGATCGGGCACAAGTTCCAGCTCGTATTGCTGGGCAATCGTAGCAAGGATTAGTTGCGCTTCAAGCATCGCAAAGTTGCTGCCGATGCAGAGTCGGGGCCCGCCACCGAAGGGAAAATAGGCAAAGCGATGGCGCTGCTTCACGCGGTCCGGTGAGAAGCGTTCCGGGTCAAAGGTCTCCGGCTCTTCCCAGAAATCGGGGTGCCGATGCGTGATGAACTGGCTGACGACAACCGTGCTGCCAGATGGAATGCGGTACCCGCCAATCTCATCGTCAGCGATTGCCTCACGCGAAATGGCCCAGACCGGCGGCAGCAGGCGCATGGACTCTTCCACGACCATCTTGGTGTACGGAAGCTGGGGGAGATCGGCCACGGTGGGCAAACGGCCTCCCAGGACATGAGCGAGCTCTGCCCGCAATTTCTCGGCGGCGGCAGGATTGCGCGCGAGCAGGTACCACATCCACGTGAGTGCGTTTGACGTTGTCTCATGCCCGGCAAGAAAGATTGTGCGCACCTCATCGCGCAGTTGCGTGTCGTCCATGGGCTCCCCGGTGCCGGCGTCTTTGGCGTCTAGCAGCATGGCGAGCAAGTCATTGTGGGTAGGTCTGTCCGTGCGGCGCCTTTCCTCGATCATGCGCGTTACAACTCGCTCGATGGTCACCCGTGCGGCCTTGGCACGGCGCAGATGTGGCAAAGGGACCCACTCCGGCACGTCGAACAACACAAACTGACGCCTGTGGGCCTCTTCCTGCAACTGCGAGATCGCCGGACCGAGCTGCTCAGCCTCCTGCACTACTGTGGCGCCGAACATCGTGCGGCTCACTATGGCGAGAGTCAGGCGCATCATCTCACTGCTCACGTCCAGCGGCTTGCCACGAGGCGCCTCAGCCTGCCACTCCGCTAGCAGCTTTTGCGTCTCGTTCGTCATGGTCTCACCGAAGTGAACAATGCGATTGCGGTGGAAAGCCGGCTGCATGAGCCGGCGTTGCTTGAGCCAGGACGCGCCGTCGTTGGTCAAGAGACCATTGCCGAGGGCCCGCTTGAGCTTGTCGCTGTTGCGGCTCCGCCGATAGTTGCGGTGGTTTGCTTGGAGTACGTATCCGACATGGTCGGGGTGAGCAAGCAAGTATGTTGGAGCATTGACCAGGGGTGAATAGACGACCTCGCCATACGCGAGATGCAGGTCCTGCAGTGACCCCAGAGGATCGCGCTTAAAGGCGCGCAACGTACGTAGTCCCAGGAAGTCGCCCGGCCCGGGCGGACTGCCCAGCGCGGCAGTGCTCGCATTTGCAGCCAATGTCACCTACTTTCTTGTTGCGCTGCGAATGACCCTTGACCTTCCTAGCAAAGCCGTGTGCTTAGTGGTCGACATAATGAATTATCGTGCCACTGCTCACTCAATCCATGATCATCCCACCGTTGATGGAAAGCGTATGGCCGGTGATGAACGATGAAGCGTCACTGGCGAGATAGAGCACGCCGTAGGCGATGTCTTCCGACTTGCCGAGGCGTTGCAGCGGGGTGCGGTCGAGTACAACGCGCAGCCGGTCTTCGGGAATGCGGGCGAAGCCGGTGTCTATCTGGCCGGGTGCGATGTTGTTGGCGCGGCCCCAGGGCGCCATCTGCCGGGCGAGCGCTTTCGTAAACGCGATCATGCCGCCTTTCGAAGCCGCATAGTGCACACGCGCGCTCTGGCCACCGTTCTGTCCGCTGATGCTTGCCATGTTGACAATGCTGCCGTGCTGTTGCTTCTCCATGGTTGGAAAGACAGCCTTGGAACACAGGAACGCGCTGCGCAGGTTATTCTCGATCAGTTCGTCCCAATCGGCCGCGGAGGTCTCGCCCATGGCCCCATGTTTCCCAGCCTCGCCCGCGTTATTCACCAGCGCGTCCACCGTGCCGAAGGCTTCTCTTGTGCGTTCCACAAGCATCTCAGTGTCTTCGGGCACGTTCACGTCGGCGCGCACTGCGAGCGCCTTGCCGCCGGAGGCGAGGATGTCCTGCACAAGAGACTGAAGCGCACTCTCGGTACGGGCAACGGCCACGACATTGGCACCGGCAGCAGCGAGCACTTCCGCCGTAGTCCGGCCGATGCCGCGGCTCGCGCCGGTGACGATTACTGTCCGGCCGGTCAGGTCAAATGCATTGAGCACAAGGATTTCCTTCCTGGCTATGGTTCGACAACTATGCGCTGGCCGTGGTCGAGCGTGATGTTGAACTGATCGGATACTGCACGACCCAGGATTGGCTCGTCACCCAAAGTAACGATGATCGTGGTCACGGGTGGTAGCTCACCGACCTGCACCGTTCCCAGATATGCAGGAACGTCCACCATGGACCCATCTGCCAAAGAAGCCGTTAGGTGCCACTCGGCAGTTTGCCGGTCTGCAATGGAGCTTTTGGACACTGCCAAACCACCATCGAAGCCAGTGTCGAGAAGAGCTTCGAACTCGGTCTTGCGACCGCGAAGCGAGAGACAAACAGGAAGGTAAGGAAAGTGTTCACTCTCGACACGCACTGCACTGGCGCCCCGTCATCGCCACTTGATGACACTGCGGTCGGCTCCGAGCCTGAATACATAGCTGCCTTTACCAAGCTGCTCTAACGATAGGTCCAGAACCTGCGGCAGCGTGGGCGCGCGCGCAACCTTCCCTTGCGTTGAGATAGCAATGAAATCACCGGAGTGCTCGGCTTCCAGCGGTTTGCCATAGCGCGCATAGAGCACTTCAGCCTGCTGGCTAAGTGTAGATTTGGAGGATTTGCGCGTACTGTGGGTCTCGACTGCCATGACGCTCACTACCCTTAGTGAATTCGATACTCGTATCCCTTTACGGGTGCGCTGGACTCAAGCAAGACTACTCGATCAACGCGCTCAGCGGCGATGCTGAATCCGTTACCGTAGGACAATTCTATTCTATGCTCTTTTGCCTCTCTTTGTCCTCGCATTTAAGAAGCAGCCACCGCGGCGCCGTTCCGGGTAGCTTGCGTGAACATCCCCTGTGCATCAAAGCTGATGTCTTCCGCTTCGCCAATGCGATGTACCCGGCCGGTAGCTTCCATTTGCGGCAGCAGCGGCTCGGAGACCCAGAGATCTTCAAGGTGCTTCGTATCCTGGATGCGCATGATGCGGGCCGACTCGTTCTCGATTTGATGACAGCAGGCCAACGCGACGAAGAGCGCTTCGCGGTCATTTGCCACCGTGAGCGGTATACGCGCGCCTTCCGGTCCTTTGGCGGTGACAACGTTCATGTAGGTTTGCACCGGGTCCAGCTTATCCACGATCTGCTGCAGAACGACATCGCCCAGTCCGATACCGCAAGCGTTGCCTTCCGTATCTTTGGTCAGATCGCGCATAACGACCCGCTTGATGTGAGGAGGATGGGGCAGAGGGCCGTTCCAATAGCGGTTAATGACGTTGGTATCGGCGCCAATACCGCTAATGTCCTTACCGAGTTGGTCGACGATCAGCACGTCGATCTCTTCGCCGGGCAGGCGCGCCATGCGCTCGCGGGCAATCTTGAGCAATTCCTGTTCCTCATCCAGGATCCGCGCGGCCGGCACAGCCTGGATTAGTGAGAGGCGGGATTGCCCATCCTCCACGAGTGCCAGTCCGAAGGGCATCGGCATGTGCTGGAGAGTAAACTGACCGACCGCGGGTATGAGCGTGGGGAATTCGACAAAACTGCGGCCGTGGAATGTGTCCGCGCCCTTCTGTTTGCCGAGGCCGATAGCAATCATCTTCATCAAGCCGGATTCGATGTGCCCGTGAAAGTCGGTGTGCGGCTTGACGCGGTTGATTGGGATCGTAATGTCGGCTTCGGTATAGGCCGTCTTGTCCACCCAAACCGGCACGTTGTCTTTTACGTGGCCGAGCAGGACCGTTTCCATGCTGGAGCGGACCGGGCAGCCCATCTTCTCTTCCGTGACACCGTAATGCTCGAGGATTTCCAACTGACCCTCTGCAGTTGCACCGCCGTGGCTCCCCATGGCGGGCACGATAAAGGGCTCGGCGCCGAGTCGTTTGATCTCGTGCGCGGCTGCTTTCAGCACGTGATCGATGCGGTCGATGCCGCGACTGCCACCCGTGAGCGCCACTTTTTGACCCGGCTGAATGGTTTCGCGAATCTCCGGACGCGAGAACTCACCGGCAACGGCAGCAGCCACGTTGTCTATGGTGGCGGTGACGAGATTCTGCCGTACCCTCACCCATCGGGGCAGCTTACCCCGCTCGAAAATCTCTAGACCCATGGTTCAGATCTCCTTTGAAACGTGCCGCCGTGCCTCGTCCGGCCAATTCTCTGCTTGCGCCGGGCCATATCTCTTGCAGCTTTACCCGCTTAATGTACCATTGCATCGAGATCGGTGGCTATGTTCCGGCACTGCTGCAGGCGCTAACGGGAATGCAGAATTCGGAGTAGGCGTAGTTAATTTACAGGTCTACATCTCTTCGGCTGAAGAGGGCGTGTCCTCGTCGGAGTCTTCAAATGTGATGGTACCGGGAAAGAGTTTCTGGGCCTTGCGTACCACCGGGTCATGGGCGGGGTCCTTTTCGTAGCGGCTTGCAGCCGAGTCCTTTTCCGCCAGCGTGCACTCAATTGAAAAATGGCGGCCGATCGTCTGCGCGACGGCTTTCTCCACGAGAAAGAGGTTGTCCGGCTGGCGCACTTGGTCGCGGTGCCATCCGTGCGCAAACTCCAACGTCAGCACGCGGTCCTGTACGGACTTTGGCGTGCAGTCGCGCAGGACACCGCGCAGGTGCACGTTTGGTCTACGGAACGAGTCCACCACGGCATCCCAGCGTTGTTGGATCTCGGCCAGTGGTGAGTCTTCCAGATTCGTCGTCCGGGGCGGGTCCGCTTGCGGTTGTGGGCTTGGCGTTGGAGAGTCGGCAGCGGCCGGATCGCCGGCATCAGCTTTCGATTCCGTAGTGCCGGTTCGAGTTGCCGGCGGACTGTCGGCAGCGGGCGTGCTCGCCGGAGGTACAGATGGGCTTTCCTCTCGTCGGGGAGCCCCCGCCGGCGCCCGCCGTGCGACAGGTCTGGTGGATGTTGGGGGAGAGGAGTCTTCAGCGGCGCAAAACTCTACCAATGCCAGCTCGACCGGAAGTTGCGGAAAAACTCCCAAGCGCAAAGATTGCTCTGCTTCCGAAAAGAGCTTGATTGCCTGCACGATTTCGGCGAGAGATATTCGCCCCGCCAACCCATCCATGAGCGCGGCCTCTTCCTCGCTCATTTCAAGAAGTTCGGCAGCTTCCATGCCGCTCTTGTGAAGCAGCGTACCCCGCAAGTAGCGGATGGTCTCCCGCGCGAACTGCCGCATGTCCAAACCCTGGTCCGCGGCGTGGGAAAGGACCCGCAGGCCTTCCCTGGTATCGCGGCGGGCGAGTGTATCGACGAATTCGGCCACCACCGCCGTGTTGGCCAGGCCGAGCATCTCACGCACCTGTTCGGCGGTCACGCCGCCGGAAGCGTAAATGATTGCCTGATCGAAGAGGCTCACCGCGTCGCGGGCGCTGCCGCCGGCCATGCGCGCCAGGATGTTCAGCGCTTCCGGATCGGCGGAGACCTTCTCCGCAGCGGCAATTTCCTGCAAGCGCCCTACCAGCGCCCGCACGGGGATGCGGCGAAAGTCGAACCGCTGGCACCGCGACAAGATAGTGGGCAGCACCCGGTGAATTTCGGTAGTTGCCAGCACGAATACGGCGTGTTCGGGCGGCTCTTCCAGCGTCTTTAGGAGCGCATTCGACGCTTCCGGCGTGAGTTGGTGTACCTCGTCGATGAGATAGAATTTGTAGCGTCCGCTCACCGGCGCGAAGTTCACGCGCTCCCGCAGGTCGCGAATATCCTCGATGCCCCGGTTGGAGGCGGCGTCGAGTTCAACCAGATCGAGGAAGCGGCCTTCCACGACATCCGTGCAGGCGGCGCACTTGCTGCATGGTTCCGGCTGGACGCCCTGTAGGCAGTTGAGGGCTTTTGCCAAGATGCGCGCCAGCGAAGTTTTGCCCGAGCCGCGCGGTCCCGCAAAGATGTAGGCGTGGGCGATCTGCCCGGATGCCAGGGAGTTCTGCAGCGTGCGCACGGTAGGCTCTTGGCCGACCACGTCGGCAAACGTCTGCGGCCGCCACTTGTTGTACAACACCACCCGCGACACCGGTAATGAATCTCCTCGATTAGGTCAGCCACGTCGTTTGTCATTTGGCGAACGTTGTAATGGCAAGAATTCGCCGAAATCGTTCGAATGAAACCCCTGCTCATTCCTTGAACTGAATTGTACGTCATTCCTGTAAGTGTTGAGAAATTCGTTGACAGAATCCTGCTCACACGCGGCAGTGTTGACAGATTATGTCATTCCGAGCGGAGCGAGGAATCTAGAGTCAATGTTTTCAGGGTCAAGTGTACAGCGGGACGCACATATCCAGGTGGTCTTAGAAAACAGACGCCTAGCGTTGCTGGAGTTCCGGCTGCGGGGTATTGAAGAGAGTATTTGGGTCTGTCAATACCATGAAAACAAGCGATCTTGCCGTTCGCCCCCGTATCAAGTACGGGGCAGGCTCTGAGTACTTCGACAGGCTCAGCACAGGCTTTGTCGAAGGGTGAACGGCAGCGGGAACGGTTAACTACCTGAGACACTCTTGTCTCCGTTCATGCTTCGACAAGGGCTTCGCGAAGCCCACTCAGCACGAACGGGAAGAGTGGCGTTCATTTTCGTTCCCTTGTGCGGCCTGGGCAAGATCATGGTGATTCCCGCGAAAAGCCTGCCCCGTTCTCGACATGGGCGGGAATTAATCTTTGCCCCGCACCAAGGACAACGGCCCCATTTAAACCATGGGCAAGGCTAATCCTGAAATAACGAGGGGTAAATCGTACTCTGTTGCCCGCCATGCAAGCGCAGGCTGGGGAGGCGTTAATCTGCGCCAGGAGTGGTAGGCAGGCGAATTCCGGCTATTCTTGGTTGCCGATAACGTCCCTGAATCGCCGATGTGAATGAGACGAAAAGAGGCCGTGCCTTTCCTTCGATTCGGCTCCCTGAAGCGCTTACGTGGCGCTAGCTCCGGCCAAGCTTCCTTGCGGCACCCGAAAGTAACCGCTTACCGCTGCTTCCTTCCGGACCTGACGGGGTTCACGGCCTCTCGCCGCGCAAGACCCAGCCATCAACGCCGCTACCACGCAGCAGCCTCCAAACAACGCGAACCTCACGGAAAGCTGTCAACCCCGCTATAGCGGATTGCGGGTGCAGGGCACCGCTAGTTCCCCGTCTAGCACAGCCTCATTTCTCATGCTACGCAAACCCAGGCCACAGCGTCAAGGAATTCTTGCGTCCACTGGCGTCAACCAGATTCAATGACTTGGCCTAACCGCTATCAACTACAGGGAAACCGCCGAATGCTCAATTCTGGTATTGTTTAGGTCTTTCGTTCATAGCTGCCTACTACCTTAACTAAATTGCAATGTGAGGATTCCCAGAATAGGCATACTATTCAAGAGCTTGATGAGACCCTTGGCGACCATTATCTAGATTCAAGAGTACGCAGTTTTCGATGACTCTATCGAGCTATGGCACTTTCAATTTCACCGAGAAACCTTGACGTATCAAGATAGTAGTTTGGAAAAGCCCGCTCAAGTGAGTCTAATGATCCAACTGAGACGAGAACCGCATCTCCACCAACTTTCGTTCTTAGGCGTTGTTCTGCTTCTAAATACTCCTCTGTTGCTACTTCGAGGCTGTTGGATGGAAAACTCCTGATTCTTAGAACTGGACGCTCCGGCTCAAGTTCCAGGAGAAAGTAACGAGCTCGTCTTAGTACGGGATTAGTTCTTGTAACTCTAAGGGCAGCCTGATAGGAACGAAGACGATTCACTACGTCTAGGCATTCAACGTAGTGTTTCAATTCGTCGACCAATTGGTTGCGTTCCTCTGATGTATTGTGGACAATCGGCCTCTCTTCCTTTATTGCAAACACGCTGCTCACCAAAACAAAGAATCTCAGCCAAGCCTTTTCGCCCTGACTAGACTTTAGCGCTTGATTAGTAAATGTCCCAACCGTTTCAACTGCTGTTGCCCAAGTGTGCTGTAACCTTGAACGAAGCTGAACTTCAATCTTTTTGCCACAATATGTTTCAGTCCTATCGCTGAAATAGCTGTAGATGAGGTGGTGCCCCCTGTATCCAGTTCTCTTTGGACACTGAATGTAGTCATCCTCATTTATGAGTCTGTGTTTTATCCTACTGTTCTTGAATGCCCGAGCTACATCCTCCACGGCACTTACCGTCCTTAGGACCGCCCTACATCCTCCAATATCCTGCATCTCAGAGAGCGTGAGCCAATCGAAGCGCTCAAGCTTAGACCTTATGGAAGAGAGGCGTTTAATGCGCTGAGCTACTAGATTTCCTGAATCAGCATCCGTAGCCTTTCCACGCAAGTTCATTTGCATTGTATTCAATGGAAAAGCGTGTGAAGACCGCCAGTTGTTGATGATGTCTAGGGTCTCTTCGAGGTGAATGCTCGCTGTTGAGTCTTCGTCGATTAGTGCTCGACCCGCAGCATCAACTTTCTCTTTAGTGTACTGTGGCTTTACCCATGCCATATTGAATGCCTCAACTTTCCTGCACTATTCTCTTGCTTAGCTTGAGTGCACTGTCCCCTGTCAGCCGTAGTTTTACGAACAGCCATGGAGTTCTCCTTGCAGGTTTGCTATTGAGAGCTGCCCTGATGGCAATTCAATCCTTCTAAAGTCGATACGCTAAACACTATGTTTCAATGGACATGAGTATATGACCTTTGTCCTTTAGGGATTGCGGCCCGTATACTCCTATGCTAGTATATCAAGCTGTCTTTCTGCATCTAGGGCAAGCCTCGGAATTAGAGAACAATGACTTTCATGCTCTGTGGCTTGCCCTTGTCCTCCAAGGCGCTATGGGTACTTCGAACTGGGCTAACCGCACAATCTTCACCGGCGACAATCTCGATATCATGCGCGGCATGAATAGCGAGAGCGTTGACCTCATCTACCTTGACCCTCCCTTTAACTCCAACAAGAACTATGCTGCTCCGGTAGGTTCCAAAGCGGCGGGAGCGGCCTTTAAGGATACGTGGACTCTATCCGACCTAGACGTGGCTTGGATGGGTCTCATTGCCGACCAGGAACCTGCCATCTACAAGCTGTTGGAGGCGGCCAGACTGACACACGGCAAGGGCATGCAGTCATACTTGTGCATGATGGCAATTCGCTTGCTTGAAATGCGGAGGGTACTGAGGAAGGCTGGAAGCATTTACTTACATTGTGATACTACGGCGTCCCACTACCTCAAAATGCTCATGGACGCGACATTTGGAGCGAAACTGTACAAGGCGGAAATCAACTGGCAAAGAACGACCGCGCATAGCGACTCACGCACATTTGGCAATGTATGCGATAGAATCCTCTTTTACGGCGCGTCGCCTATCAATGCTGATGCCATCCGCACCCCTCTAGCCGCTTCGTATGTGAAGAGTCACTATAGCTTTGAAGATTTGAGAGGTCGGTATAGGACGGACAACCTAACGGGTCCCGGCCTATCAGCGGGCGAGAGTGGGCAGATCTGGCGAAACTATGACCCTTCAAACATTGGGCGCTGCTGGTCAGCTCCGAAATCCGGCAAGTATGCTGAGTGGATTGACGAAAATGTAATACCGGGATACTTGGAGATTGAGAGCGTGTTGGCACGCTTGGACGCATTGGAAGAGGCCGACATGCTCATCCATGCGACTAAGGGGGCTGTGCCACAGCTCAAACGTTACTTGGACGCTAGCCCAGGTCAAGTGCCAAGCAACAACTGGACAGACATTAGTGCGGTCAATTCACAAGCTAAAGAGCGTATAGGCTTTCCAACCCAGAAGCCCCTAAAGCTCTTGGAGCGCGTCATATTGGCGTCCAGCAAACTTGGGGATGTGGTCCTAGATCCCTTCGCTGGATGCGCAACCGCTTGCGTTGCAGCAGAGTCGCTGGGACGACAGTGGGTAGGAATTGACCTCTCGCCTAAGGCCGTGGAATTGGTCAACTTCCGCTTGAAAAGCGCGCTAGGTAGTCTCTACCACTACGGCTTCGTAACTTCCCGCGAAGACATACCAAAGCGTACAGACGTTGATGCGCCTATCCACTACCGCCAGAACAAGCACGTGCTATTCGGACGGCAAGAGGGTGTCTGCAACGGCTGCAAAATGGACTTCCCCTTCAAGATATTCGACGTAGACCACGTAGTGCCACAGTCTCGGGGCGGTACCGATCACATAGATAACCTGCAACTGCTGTGCTCCTCGTGCAATCGCATCAAGGGCGATAGACCAATGGAGTATCTGGTATCAAAATTGACGCAACTGAAAGAAGGCGTTGCTTTCCGGTGATTGCTTACATCTCAACATCTTGACACACTGTGCCATTGTCGCTTGCCGGGACGCGTCGCTCTAGCTTGTCCATCCGTCGTAGCAGTCACCACTTCTGTTGTTCTTGAACTGCGGTCGACTGTTATCTGGCGGTGTGCCGCTCCTGCGCTCAAAGGCTCTATGGATCCACTTTCGAACCCTAGTCGAGTTTTTCGACCAATCATAGATTAGAGCGTACGGATCGTCGACAATGCAGTTGTCCGCCAATCGTGGCGGTATCAAGTTAGGGTTGTATTTTCCTGTAAGGCGGTCCCAGTGATTTGGGAGCAGGATGCCCAAGAGTCCGCATCGGGAATTCCGTTTCGTAGACCTCAAGCTAGAACCAATCTCCCAGTCCACATGCTTGCGCTGCCACGTGCAGGGACCAATTAGCACGACGGTCACGGTTGCATCTCGAATGAAATCATCCCTAACTATTTGGCGTATTCTGTCCGTGGAAAGATTATCATCATCTATGTCTCCGTCGCTGACAGACTCATCTACAATGTCATCACCTAGCATCTGAACGAAATAATCCTTGTACTCCTGATCCTCATGGTGGAAACTGATGAATGTCCTGTGACGCGGAGTTTGAGATTGATACAAAGCTATCTCCCTTCTGTCTGTTCAAGGTTCGTCAAGTCTTCTACACCGGCGATTTCTGCCAGCAGGCGGTTGTAGTTGCGTAGTTCTACCTGCAAGGCTGAGAGTTCCTTGCGAAACTCCAGCCGCTTTGGCTCGTCCTCGAAAGCGCCGGCCAAGGATTCTCCATGCCATTTGGCGGTGAAGGGCCGAACTATCTGATTCAGAACCGGTATAGCGACTTTACTGAATGTGATTGTCTTGCGACCATGCCTGCGCAATATCTCGCGGGTAGTTGGGAAGAGCGAGTACACGCTGTCCAGGGCGGTCTTTTCGTCTCCTGCTTCCGCCGGCAGAGGCTGCGTGATGATCCTGGTCAGCATTTCAATGTAGAGTTCCCAGGCGGCGTCTTTGTCCGTCTCTTGGAAGGAAACCTCTGCGCTTATCGCCGCAGCGGACAAGCTAATACTTTCCAGATTGAAATTCTTGAATAGTTGGCCCAGTTCCATTGTCTAGACTCCCCGCCTATCTGCTCAACAGACCCTCGATCTCTCACTCTAAATCCAGTATAGCAGCCCATATTCGTGCAACGGAGCAGAAGTAAGGGGTCTTGGCCAGCGGGTAAGACTCTTGTGACCTAGATCAAGACGTGCTGTTGGGCTTTTCGCTTGACTACTAGGTTTGGAAACAGTAGGATTGCGGTAGAGGTATGAATTAGTTAGATAGTTTACGTTGCGCTGAACCGGTAGGATGGATTGCGATGCTTTCTGTAACGCCGACGGCTGTTGAGCATTTGAAGGGCCTGCTGACGGAGCAAGGGAATCCGGAAGCGGGGCTGCGGGTGTTTGTGTCGCCGGGCGGGTGTTCCGGGTTTCAGTATGGCATGTCCATGGAGGAGCGCCCGGACGACGGTGACGAGGTGGTTGAGGACGAGGGCGTGCGCGTCTTTGTGGACCCTTTCAGCCTGATGTACCTCAGCGGATCGGAAATCGACTTTAGCAATGCCTTGATTGGCGGCGGGTTTACTATTCTCAATCCCAATGCCGAGCAGTCGTGCTCGTGCGGCCAGTCGTTTGATACGGCGGAGAGCGCCGGTGAGGCCCGGCCGTGTAGTACGTGACGGACACCTGAACAGGTTGGAAGGTGAAGTCCTGCTCCTGAGGAGCGGGGCTTTCTTATTTGGGCGATTAGGCATTGGCCTTTGCCCACGTGGGATTTCTCTCTCACTCCCGTTTCGTGTCGATACGCTGTATCGAGTTCGGGGCTGGCTCTCACCCTCTCCTACCGGAGACCTTTGCATAACCCTTCACCCATGAGGGGGAAGGTTGGGATGGGGGTGAAATGACTTGACATCATGCAATCTCTAGCTGTAAAGGCGCGCTGGACTCCGGCTTTCGCCGGAATGACGGAGTTACGCAAAGGTCTCCTTGACAGGGGAGGGGGAAGTCTTGGTTGCCGAATCACGTTGCACAAGTGTCCTTGCGTTGAGCTAAGGTCCCTCGCGTTGCGCAGGATCTCTGCGATGAACTGAGGTCCCTGCAAGGAAGAGTTTGAGCATTCGTGTAGCCGCGAGGCTCCGCGAGACGATTAGCGCAAACGAGGACTTTGGCGCTCGCTTAATGCGTCTCGGCACAGATTCTTGCTAGTGTACGTTCATGACCACATACGTTTCCACATTCATTCCCGGTTTGGGAGAGGTTGTCGCAGACGCGCTGAAGCGGTCGCTGGCGCATGTTCAACTGGACCTTCTTCTCGACGGACTTGCGGTATACCGCTCTTTGTCCGATATTGCTGACGTACAGTCGCTGCGTTTCTGCAACAATAGTTTTGTTTGTGTCTTTTCATTCGATGGATTGGGGCACAATCCGATTGGGAGCATGAGCCGAGCCGTGCTGGCGGATGGGCAATTGCTGGACCGCATTGCACCACATCTCCCGCGAAAGAGTCTGACATACCGCTTTGTTGCTTCCCACGGCAATCAGTTTGTTTCAATCCCGCAGCGTACACGCGCGGACTTAGAGCGGCTCCTTTCTTGTGAAAAGCGGCTCAGACCCGATCACAGCAATCCGGATATCGAATTTTGGCTGCTGTCCCGGCGGGAGGGTTTTGGCTGCGTAGGCGTGCGCATTACCCGCCACAGAGCCTATGAAAAAGCCTTGGCGCGCGGGGAGTTGCGGCCTGAGCTCTGCCACCTCCTCTGCTTGGTCTCGGAACCTGCGAAAGATGACATCGTGCTTGACCCATTTTGCGGTTCGGGAGCCATCCCGCTGGAACGCGCATTCGCATTCCCGTATCAGACCGTTCTGGCCGGAGACGCAGACTCCAAGCACGTAAAGAGTCTGCGTTCGAAGGTGCGGCAGCTTCGCTGGGTACAGCGCCGGAAGCAGCAGAAGTTTGTGATTGGTCGATGGGATGCCCGGGACTTGCGCACGTTCGCGCCGGATTCTGTTGACAAGATCATCACCGACCCGCCGTGGGGCTTCTATCAGCAACAGAGCCCAGATCCCGAGCGGTTTCAGCGCGAAATGCTGCGCGAGTTTCACAGAGTCTTGCGCCGGAACGGTCTCCTGGTGCTGCTCGCGGGGAGACCGCAACTCTTTGAGGATTCTCTACAAGACTTGAAGGGAGCGCTGACCGTGGTAGAACGCTACGATGTGCTCGTATCGGGAAAGAAAGCCAGCGTGTTCAAGGTCGCAAAGTCCACCTAGCGTGACTATTCTATCGCGTACGTGGCGGGCCCTGACCTGCTAAAAGTGGAGACCTCTGCAAGAAATCTAATCAGCGGTGCCGGACTTGCTTCCTCTCCCTGGGGAGAGGGTTGGGGTGAGGGGGATTCCTGCTGAACTAGCCTAATCTCCAACGATGGTCAGTGAATTGCAGTGGCCTTGTCTGGGAGAAGGTGCTCTATTGCTTCGCTAAATGGCAACGCAAAGGGCTCTGAGACGAGAAGACTTCGTTGGGGGAGTGAAATGGGCACTCCAGCAATTGGCAGTGTGATAGTTTTAGGGTCAGCGGCATGGCGGCAAGCGGTCGGCGCTTGCTTGCCGCCGTACACGCCTCGATCGTTTAGGCGAGTACGGCGGACCAAGATATATTGGATGGCAAGAATGCGGTCGTGTGTGATCTACGACACCTTAGTTACATAGAGCTCACAGCATGTACACCATAGGCACCGCGGGTCACGTGGACCACGGCAAGTCTACGCTAATTCAGGCGCTTACCGGCATCGACCCGGACCGGCTGCGCGAAGAGAAAGAGCGTGGGTTGACCATCGATCTGGGCTTTGCGTGGCTTACCTTGCCCAACGGCAAGGAGATATCAATCGTCGATGTCCCCGGCCACGAACGGTTTGTCAAGAACATGCTGGCGGGAGTCGGTGGAATCGACGCGGCGTTGCTGGTGATTGCGGCTGATGAGGGGGTCATGCCGCAGACGCGCGAGCACCTGGATATTTTGGATTTGTTGCGAATTCCCGCGGGAATCCTCGTGTTGACGCGGTGCGACCTCGTGGAGGATGAAGAGTGGCTGCGGCTCGTAGAAGAAGACGTGCGCGAAACGGTAGCGGAGACTGTGCTTGCCCAAAGTCCGCTCGTGCGAGTCTCTGCACTCACCGGCGCGGGTCTCGACGATTTGCGTGCGGCTCTCGGCGAATTGCTCGCGGGTACCGAGGCGAAACGGGACGTGGGGCGCCCACGCCTGCCAATCGATCGGGCCTTTTCGCTCACCGGCTTTGGCACGATCGTCACCGGAACGCTGCTTGACGGTCAACTAAACGTCGGCGCAGAGGCGCAATTCGTGCCTGGCGGCATGAGCGGCCGCATACGTGGCTTGCAGAGTCACAAGCACAAGATCGAGACCGCCTTGCCCGGCAATCGCGTTGCCGTCAACATTGGCGGGATCGACGTCGAGAATGTGTATCGCGGGCAAGTGCTCACATTGCCGGATACGCTCTCTGCGACGCGCTTTGCCGACGTCCGCATCCGCCTGTTGCCCTCGGCGCCGCGTCCGCTTGAGCACGGGACCGTCGTGACTATTCATAGCGGGACGATGGAGACGCTCGCCCGGGTGCGGACTCTCGACCGGGAAGCGATCACCCCCGGTGAGAGTGGGCTGGTACAACTGCTGCTCGTAAAACCTGTAAGTCTCATCAAGGGCGACCTCTTCATAGTCCGTCAGCTTAGCCCGGCGTGCACCCTTGGCGGAGGCGAGGTGCTGGACCCCTATCCGCCTCGGCACAAACGCTTTGCAGAAAACGTAGTTACAGCGCTGGAAACATTGGAGCAAGGCTCGCCGGAGGACGTGGTGCTCCAAGCCATCCGGCAGCGGGAGCCCTGCACGCAGAAGGAGATCACTGGCGTACTTCCGCTTGCCGTCTCGGAGGTAGAGGAAGTCATGGCAAGGCTCCTGGGAGCGGAACAGGTGATAGACCTCGGGCGTACTCTGTATTCCGCTGCAGGCTGGTCTGACATTTCGGATCGCGTAACCTCTCTGCTCGAGCAGTTCCACGCGCGCTATCCCTTGCGCTACGGACAGGGCAAGGAGGAGGTGCGGCGCAGTCTTGGCTTGGAGAGCCGGGTCTTCAGCGAGATGGTGCAGCGACTCTGTGCCGATGAAGTGATCGCAGAAAGCCTGGGCTCACTCCAGCTATTCGGCACGAACGTTGCCTTGAGTCCTGCCCAAGAAGAGGTTGCAGTAGCTCTACTCGATCTACTGGAGCGAGACCCGTTGGCGCCGCCAAGCCTAGGTATGATCCGCGAGAAGCTCGCGGTGGACGATGACTTCCTAAGTTTCCTCGTGGAACAGGGCCGAGTGATCCAATTAGACCATGAGCTTATCTACTCGCGCCGGGCGTACGAACAGGCAGTGGAGAAAGTGCGGGAACTCTTGGCGCGGGAGGATCGGGTAACGGTGGCCCAGGTGCGTGACGCCTTTGGCACCAGCCGCAAATTCGTGCTGCCGTTGTTGGAACAGATGGACCGCGATAGCGTGACCCAGCGTGATGGGGATGAACGCACCCTTGCCCAATAGCCTACGGCATGCATCCCGGTAATTTCGAATGGTACCCAACGAAGGCCGTAAAGGACCACGACTGTGCGGCAGCCTCGATCTGCAGCGGCTGATCGAAGATGTCGGAGCAGCGCTTGCCAAGCGAAACGAAACGCTGTCTGTGGGCGAAACTTCAGCAGGCGGCGTGTTGGCAACATTGATTCATGGGAATCCCGCGTGTGCTGAGTGGTTCCTGGGTGGAATTGTTCTGTACGCGGGCAGTGAAGCACCGTTGGCAGAGGGTATGCGCGATGTTGCCAGAGAATTCGGGGTCGTTAGCGAGGAGTACGTAGGGGCGCTGGCACAGTACATGCGCCGCACCTTTGCGTGCCAGTGGACGCTGGCGGAGAGTGGCATTGCCGGCCCTCAGACCGGGCGTCGCTCGGCCAAGCCCGCGGGAACGGTGTGCCTAGCCGTCGCCGGACCGGAAGTTGCAGGAGACTTGGCTCAGGAGCGGGGGACAAGCCCCCGCGCTACTGAAGAGCTTTGCGGTGAAGCAAGACTCGCGCATGGACTGGGGAAGAGTTCCAATGTTACGGCAACCATCTATTCTGGGCAGGAGTCGACATGGACAACGACACATAGACTTGCGGATTCCGGTCGCACGGCAAATCAGCGACAGTTTGCAATTGAGGCCTTGCGTCTCTTTCGCTGTGTGCTCGCGCCGTATCTTGACGAGCACGAGACCTTGCGCGTTTGACACGATGGTGATAGAGTGAACGACGTCGGACAAGTGAAGAGTGGCGTGATAGGGGTGCCCGAGAGTCCGGGCTGAGAAGAGAGACGCGTTTACGTCCTCATACCCTTGAACCTGATCAGGGTAATACCTGCGGAGGGAATGCACTGCTAAGCCTTACCTTTTGGGCGTGCTGAATCCGCAGCACGCCTGTTTTCGTTAACGGTTGGCCTGGAGGCTCCAGGCATCTAAAATCCGTAATTCCGGCGCAAGCCGGATTCCAGAAGGAGGTATGCACCGATGCTCGGATCACTATCCAAGGTTCTGCCCAGAGTCGAGATCCCGCCGGAGTGGGGAGTTGACCCCGTACCGCCGTCAGAGCGCCGCATGTCGTTTCGGCAACATTTCGTGCTCTGGTTCAACCTGGGGATCGGCCTGCTCGTCATCCTTACCGGCGCCTTGCTGGTGCTGCCTGCGGAAGACCACGGTTTGGGCATGGCTCCCCGGCAGGCGCTGCTGGCCGTGATCGTTGGCAGCATCATCGGCGTCTTCTTGCTGTCGCTCATGGCCTACGCTGGTGCTCGCGTGCATGTGCCCACCATGGTGTTGCTGCGTCCCGTTCTGGGAATACGAGGGTCTTACGTGCCGAGCGCTTTCAATTTCCTGCAACTCGTGGGATGGACGGCATTCGAGTTGTGGGCCATGTCGTGGGCAGCCAATCACGTCGCCAAGACCATATTCGATTTCGACGCGTATCTGTTGTGGCTTGTGATCTTTGCCGTTATCTGCACGTCGTTTGCCCTGGGCGGTCCGATAGTTGTCGTGCGCCAGTGGATGGAGAAGTTTGGCATTTGGGTCATGACGGCGGCGTCGCTCTGGCTAACGTATTCGATTGTGAGCAGTTTCAACCTTGGCGATGTTCTCTCCCAAACGAGCACGGACGGCGCGCCCTTCTGGGTCGGCGTCGATCTCGTCATTGCTATGCCCATCTCCTGGATTCCGCTTGTCGCGGACTACAGCCGCTTCGGGCGCAGCGACAGAGGCGCGTTTGCCGGTACCGGACTGGGATACCTCTTGGCGAATACGTGGTTCTACGGACTCGGCGTGCTGCTTGTAGCTACGGTGACGCTCGGTGATCTGAGCAATCCGGCGGTGGCTATTGCGGGCGCGATCATCGTCTTCACCGCCGGCTGGCTGGCGCTGCTGGCGACCCTGGCAGTGGAAACAGATCAGGCCTTCGCCGACATCTATTCGGCGGCCGTTACCGCCCAGAACGTCTTCTCGCGCATCCCGCAACGGGTCTTTGTCGTCATCGTGGCCGTGATCGGCCTCATACTGGCATCGTTCCTGAATATGGTGACGTACGAGATCTTCATGTTGCTCATCGGCTCGGTATTCATTTCGCTCTTTGGCGTGATGGCGGCGGACTACTTCGTCGTGCGGCGGCAGGAGTACGACTCCGCCGAACTCCAAAATCGTGAGGGCGCGTACTGGTACTTGGGCGGCGTGAACTGGCTCGCACTGCTCTGCTGGGCGGCCGGTGTCATCGTCTACCACACGGTCAACACGAACTTGCTAAGTGCCTTCGAGATCATGGGCTCCTTCGTTTCGCAAGTTCAGGATCTTGTGCCGGCCGCGTTCACCGGCTACGGCGGCTCGCTGCCGTCGTTTGTCGTGGCGTTTGTGCTTTATACCGTGCTTAGCCCCGTGCTTTTGCGCCGGAACGACGTGGAAGATTAGAAGCGAGGAAACGCTCTTAGGTTGCACAACGAATGCCTGTTCGCCCCCCAAATCGTACGATACGCTGGACTGAGCGATAGGCTGTATTGAACGATACGCTGAATCGGGTACGGGGCAGGCTCTGAGCTTGTTGGAGGGCGAACGGCGGAGTTGGATCAGATAGAGCAGTCAAGCCGCTCTCCGTTCGTACTGAGCTTGTCGAAGTATGAACGGAGAGCGGCTCCTTCACTAGAACCCGAATTTAACTGGCTCATTGGGCGGCAAGTTGAGTCGTCCCTCCCGCGGAGCATTGGAATCGCGCGCAACCGGTGAGACTCAATCGAGAGGTAAATCAACCCTGATACAGCGCGTCGGTCTTGGCTGCCATGATGAAGTCGTTGCGGTGCAGGCCCTTGATCTTGTGCGTCCACCACGACACTGTGACGCCCACCCACTCAGTGAGTAGGGCGGGATGATGCCCCACCTCTTCCGCCAAGGCTGCGATCTCATTGGTAAATGCGAGCGACTGGGTGAAATTCCGAAAGGCGTAGAACCGCTCCAACTGAGATATGCCATCTCGCTCCACAATCTTCCACTCGGGAATCTGGGGCTTAAGCTCCTTGATTTCTTCTGTAGTCATCGTCGGCGCGCCTGTGCGACAGACTACGCACGTCTCTGTCATCAACGATGCCATTGCCACCTCCGGTCACGTGAAGAATCTTCCGCCAAGACCCGATATCAGTTGCCCGTCCGGTTCCTCCCAGCATAGCAAATGCGGAGGTGCAGCGGCTTGTTAGAAAGTCAGTCAAGCTGCGGCGCAACTGCCTTTCTCGTGCTTGGTTCGTTTTCGACATGACTGTGTGCGGATTGGGTTTTCTGTCATGGCTGCAAAGTTCGCAGCGCGAATTGCATCTCCATTCTAGCTGTCAAGATGAAAAGCCGATATGTTGAAGCGTTGCATCGAACAATTATTGGGAGTATACTTCCCACATTGTAGACGCGTTTGCAGCGAACTGAAGGAGAGTTAACGATGCGTCAGAGCAGTATTTCTCGACGTGGCGTACTTGCCGGCATGCTTGGGGGGAGCGGCGCTCTGCTGCTCGCGGCGTGCGGCCAGGCCACAATGACTGGCGAGCCGGACGCGGAGATGGCTGAGAAACCGGCGGCGGAAGCCAAGGAAGCCATGCCGGAGACGGTGACGCTCAATGCCATCTGCTATACGGAGGCGCAGGGCGGCGACTACCAGCGGTGTATTGACGGCTATCGTCAGGAGGTCGGCGCAGAAATCGACCTCTCCATCGACATTACGGCGTGGGCGGAATATTGGCCGAAGCTTAAGACATCAGCCGCCGTGGGCACGCCGTTCGACGTGATGATCATGAACGGCCCCAACATCATGTTCCACGCGGCGAACAACATCCTTTATGATCTATCGCCCTACGTCAAGGCCGACGGCATCGACATGCTGGAAACCTTCCCGGCCTATCTCGTAAACGTATACACGTTGTTCGGCAAAGTCTGGGGTCTGCCCAACTTCCACGCCACCATCGGCATGTACTACAACCGCGAGCACCTGGGTGAAGCGGGGCTGGACGAGCCGGCGGAGGACTGGACGTTCGACGACTGGCTGGAGATGTCGCAAAAGCTCACCATCCGCCAGGGCGAAACGCCGGAGCGCTGGGGCACATATGTCTCAGTTTGGGGCCAGACCGAAGGCTACAATTACGTTCTGGCGAACGGCGGCGAGATTCTGAGCAAGGACAAGACAGAGTTTCTCTTCGGTCAGCCGGAGGGACTGGCAGCCTTCAATTTCATGCATGGTCTCATTCACCAGCATGGCGTCGCGCCCACGCGGCCGGAGGCCTCCGACGCCGGCGGCAAGCGGGATATGTTCCACAACGGCTTGCTTACGTTCCGCGCCAGCGGCCCGTGGGAATTCGGCCATCTGGCACCGTTGGACCACATCAACTGGGGTGTGCAATATCTCCCCAGGAACGCCCGCCAGGCGAACGTAGTGCACGGCTCATCGTTTGCGGCCGGTGACCAAGTGCCAACACCCGACCAATCGTGGGCGTTCATCAAGTACGCCACCACCTCGGACACCGGCGAGAATTCCACCGCCGAATTCACCATGCCCGGCAGTTGGAAGGGCTCTCGCAATTGGACCGCCAATAACGAGTTCCCCGAACTGGCGCAGAAATTCCTCGACTCCATGGACTGGGGCTTCGACTACCCGCAGTCGTACTCCACCCTGGAGTGGAACAGCGCCATCCCGGCCGAACTCAACAAGGCCGTGGATAACGAGGTGACCATGGATGAAGCCGTTGCCACCGCCGTCGCTGTTGGCAACAAGATCCTCGATGAGGAACAGGTAGAGCTAAGGCGGCTGGGTGTGATTGGCTAAGATCCGCTGTACGACTGGTAGTTCATACATTGGGTGCTTCCATTGGAAGCGCCCAATGTGGACTCTAGGGCACATCTCAAAGACAATGACTGTCTAATTCAGGATGTGCGAAAGTGCCACACGTTACGAATGACGTGGTGTCTATAGTTTCACGCACATTGGCATGGCAGCAGCCGGCGTGACGTGCTTGCCAGCACACAGGTGGGCCGCCAAGGGGGTTGACAGGCACCTCTGTGTCTGGTAGCCTACAATGTACATTCGCCCCTTGGCAGTACGCCCGGCTCCCGGATAATTCGGTAATCGCGAGCAGGGCCGATCCCCTGGGGCTATTTCTTTTGTCTATGTTGAAAGGTAAATGGTGTCCGGCTTAGTCAGGACGGCAGTTCTTATTGACGGCGGGTTCTTCCTAAAGCGCCTGCCTCAGGTTCGCCGTGACATCGACACGTCAAATCCCGATGCAGTAGTGAAGGCGGTTGAGCAGTTGGTGCAGAGCCATCTGGAAAAGCTAAGCAGTGTTTATGGCTCCCAAAATCCCCGCCGGCTACTCTATCGAATCTTCTACTACGATGCCTTGCCCTATGGTGCCAAGGCACATAAACCAAAAAGCAATCAAGCCATAGACTATGCCAAATCGGATGTGGCGGTGTTTCGCCGGGAGCTTTTCGAGGCGCTGCGCAGCCGGCCAAATGTTGCCCTCAGATTGGGGCAAGTGAGAAAGCCGAGCGAGGGGTTGTGGGTGTTGAAGCAGGATTCTCAGAAACGCCTCCTAAGCGGCGATTTGGCAGCATCGGACCTCGAAGACTCTGATTTTACCGATCAACTCCGGCAAAAGGGCGTTGATATGCGAATTGGCCTGGATATCGCTACAATCACGCTCAAGAAGCAGGCCAACATCATTGTCCTCGTTTCCGGTGATAGCGATTTTGTGCCGGCGGCAAAACTCGCCCGGCGAGAAGGCGTTATCTTCATCCTAGACCCTCTTTGGCAGCAAGTAGCGCCCGACCTTTCAGAGCACATTGATAAGTTGACGAGCGGCTTCTCTAGGCCCCAGCATGGCTCTCAATCAGTTGATAGCGTGGAGTAGGGCCCGTGCCACGAAAGTCAATGGCGAAAACTGTTGAGGCTCTGTCGCACACTGAGGAGAGCCGCAATAATCTGCCGAGCACCAGCCGCTGATGCAGGATTGAAGAGAATCCCGTTCTCGTCGCCTATGAGTGCCGTGACCGCAACCTTGACCCGAAGCATGTGTGGCACGGCAATGATGGGCAGGACTTGGCGGATCTCGTCGTGAGCGCGGCTCACTTTAAGGATAGACCAGTCCTGACCCGTCATTCGTCGGGTTGGAATGCGTTCGGGCGGCGGCCGGGGATGAGGGACTTGCCGTCGGTATAGCCCTCGGTGCGGCTCAACAGCTCTTGCATCATGCGCTGGCGCCAGAGCACCAGGCGCTCTTCACAGTTTGGATCGGTGGCAAGATTGCGGCACTCTTGCGGATCGTCAACCAAATTGAATAGTTGCTCCTCGCCCGTCACCGTGTACCAGATGTACTTCTCCTTGCCGTCGGTGAGGTATTGCATGGCGTCTTCCGGACGGTAGGTGCCCAGGTGTTCGCCGTGGAGGTAGTCGCGCCATGTGGAATCTTCACCGCGCATCAGGGGCAGCAGGCTGGCGCCGTCAACGGTTTCGGGGACTTCTGCCCCTGCCGCGTCGAGCAACGTCGGCATAACGTCTTGCAGCCCTACTACATTTGCTCTAGCCGCGCCGCTTTCACCCACGAGCCAGCTTGGTGCATTGACGAAGAAGGGGATGCGGGCGGAGCCTTCGTAGGCAAACGTCTTGCGGAAGAGATTGTGGTCGCCGAGCATCTCACCGTGGTCGGACGTGTAGAGTATCAACGTGTCCTGCAAGAGACCGAGCTTGCGCACGTGCTGCAGTAGGCGGGCAACCTGGTCGTCAAGGAAGTTGATCAAACCATAGTACGCCGCGCGGCAGCGATGCATGGCCTCTGGATCCCACGAGCCGCGGGGCGAATTGGGATCGAGCCCCGGCACCGGACCGTCGTACTGGTCCGCCCAATCGCCAACGACGGGCTCAGGCGTGGGTAGAGACAGGTAACGATCGTAGTAGAACTGCGGCGGCGTGAGCGGCGGATGGGGCGCAAAATACGACACATAGAGAAAGAAAGGCGCCGAGGGATCGCGCCGGTCCAGGAAGCGCATGGCCTGGTCGGTGCACCAGGTGGTGTGCTCCATCTCTTCCGGCAGATGGGAAGGACGAGCGACCCAGGAGTTCATGTCTTGCCCGTGGGCGACGCCCGGCGACACGGACTGAATGCCGTTTTCCTGCAGCCAGTTCGTGTAGTCGTTCTCGCCCCACGGCGAATCGGCCCAGAGCACGTGGTCGAAGCCATAGCGCTTGCGGGGCGGATGCATGTGCAGCTTGCCGACGAGCTGGGTCTGGTAGCCGGCTTTGCCCAACTCACCCGGCAGTGTGTGATCGATTTCCCACGGCACGCCGTCCCAATACGTCACCATGCCATGGGTCACCGGCTTCTGGCCGGAGAGAATGGTGCGGCGCGCGGCAATGCAGGACGGCCCTTCCACGTAGGCGTGTTGGAAGTTGGTGCCGGAGGCGGCGAGGTAGTCGAGATTGGGCGCGCTGACCACCGGATGCCCGTTGATGCCGAGGCAGTCGCCGCGATGCTGATCTGACGTAATGAGAAGAATGTGGGGTTGCTGCATATCCAGACCTCTCTTCGGGGATGTGTGAGAAGACCCCGGCCAGTCGCCGTTCATGGTTCGACAAGCTCACCACGAACGGGGGATACAATATCCCCAATTATCATGAACGGAAGATAGATTGTCTCTTCATGAACGGAGGATTAAGTGTCCCCTATAAACATGAACAGGGGACAGAGTATCCCTTCATGAACGGAGGGTAGAGGATCCCTTATTTATTCGTTCGGAGGATAGAATTTCCCTTCTTGAACGGAAGGTAGAGTAGCCTTCATTAACATGAACGGGGGACAGAGTATCCCTTCATGAACGGAGAGTAGAGTATCCCCTATTGATACGAACGGAGGGTAGAATTTCCCTTCTTGAACGGAGGATAGAGTATCCTTTTTCTTGCGTACGAAAGATATAGTATTCCAACTTGGAAAGTCCGAGTTTTCGTTTAAGGAAGTCCCCGTATCCGTTCGTCCTGAGCTTGTCGAAGGATGAACGGACGCTCAGTTTGAGACACCGCCTGGTAGCCTTGCCTGATATTTGCTCCTAGCCGCTCCAGGAAAGCATCGTACGCGCGAAGATGCGGGTCAGGTCGATAAGGTCTTGCACGTAGATGTACTCGTTGGGTGCGTGGGCGTTGTCGCCGCCGACGCCGACGGTAACGACCGGCGTCGGGCTGTGCAGGTTGAAGACGTAGCCGTCGGAGGCAAACGGCGCGCCTTGGACAAGATACTCCCGATCAGCCGATAGGTAGGCGTCTTCCAGGTGCGCGAAGATGGGGTGGTCGGTGCTGGTCTCGCTGCCCGGTAAGAAGCGCAATTCCAATTCGTACTCCGGATAC
This sequence comes from Chloroflexota bacterium, assembly GCA_026710945.1. Lineage (NCBI taxonomy): Bacteria > Bacillati > Chloroflexota > Chloroflexota bacterium. The sequence continues at coordinate 9,855 of JAPOQA010000031.1, read as the reverse complement.
TCGCCGTCGAAACCCTCGATGCCGTCCAAGTAGCTGTTCACGAACGTCTTTATCTCATGCATATGCTCTTCCGCGGTGGTGCCGGGATAGACCTCACACCACATGTTGGCGTAGCACGAGGGCGGCGCGGCGCCTTGGTCTTCGGCAAATGTGTCACCACCGCCGCCGATTTGCGAGACGTAGAGTGGCAGGCCCGGTTCGTGGGCGTAGAGCGGCGGCGTGGGAATATCGCGATTGCGCTTGAGGTTATATTGCCGCAGCGCCTCGATGACCCAGGCGATTTTGTACGACGAACTCACGCGCTCCACGCCGCCGAGCGCCATGCCGGCTTCGCCTGCGACCGTGATCTTCCACTGCCCGCCGCCGCGGGTGGCAGCCGCGATATGCATGTTCGTCGGCTCGCAATTGATGGCGATGTCGGCGTTGTAGCCCTTGAGCCGACACGCCAGGGTGCCATGGGAGCCGCCAAATTCCTCGTCCGAGACGCTTTCGACAATGACGTCGCCCTTGAGCGGCAGTCCGAGGTCGCGCAAACAGCGAACAGCAAAGAGGGCGGTGGCGATGCCGGCCTTCGTATCATAAGTGCCGCGTCCGTACATTTTGCCGTCAATAATGTCTGCGCTGAATGGTGCCGCTTCCGTCCAAAGGGCGGGATCGTCGGCACCGACCGTGTCAATATGGCTAGACATAAGAATTGACTTGCCGCCGCCGGAGCCGCGAAAAACGCCGACGACGCAGGGGCGGTTTTCCAAGTTGCGCGGCATGTCACCCCAGACCGGATGGTAGACGGGATGCTCGGTGAGACCGGGCACGTCAATGGGGTCAAAGACGTCTACTTCCGCTCCGGCATCTTCGAATGCCTGTGCCACGAATTCCTGGGCTGCGGCCTCGTGCCCCTCGGGCGGAAGGGATTCCGAGGGTATCTGCACAAGCTGCTGCAAGAATTGAACGAGTTCGTCTTGGTGGGCGTGTACCCAATCATCGATTTGTTGCGCCGGATCGGCCATGAGCGGTCTCCTTATTGGGCCCGAATCTTTCAATACCGTTCACTTTGCCACATGCGGGCGAGATGTGCGAAGAATGGGCACATCACATTCAATTGTCTGAATTCAAACAGCTAGGCAGGTGCGAAGCGACCGTTCATGCTTCGACGGGCTCAGCACGAACGGTTGCAACCTGTCAGCCGTTCCGGCGGATCTGAACGTACTTCCGACCGGCCCAGTGCTTTCGTGCGGACTGTTTCACTTGACCCGTGTACAACGTGGGCATCTCCGGGGTGCCTTTGTTCTCCAATTCATCGTGCGTAGTCCGCTACACTTGAATTCTTAGCCGCGCTTCGGGAATGAACGCAAGCGCCTCATCCACCTCCTGCCAGCGTGTGGCATCCAAGGGTGTCAACGGCAGGCGCATCTCGGCTGAGCCGATTACGCCCAGGCGGTTGAGCGCCGCCTTGCTGGTCTGCACGTAATCGGTATCACGCAGGCACTCGTTGACAAAGGGCAGGATCTCCCGCGACCAGACCGTGAACGCGTCTTCGCGGCGGCCTTCTTGATGGAGGCGATACATGCGGGCAAACGTCTCCGGCAGGATCATGGGATAGGCCAGCATGGCGCCGTCGGCCCCACGGCAGAGCATGCGCCAGGCGATGAAGTCGTCGCCGGTGTAAACGAGCATGTCGCTGCGTGACTTCAGCGCGCTCACCTTCTGCACGTTGGGGTCGGTAACTTTCACGCCGACGATGGTGGCATTCGCGGCCGCCAACTCGATGATTTCGTCGGTGCCAAGATAGTAGTTGGTGGGGTACGGGTTGTCATAAATGACGACTGGCAGGTCGCTCATGCCCGCGACGGCGGCAAAGAATTGCTGCGGCATAGGCGTCGAAGTAGCAAAGTATGACGGCTGGGGTGTGAGCAGCGCGTCCACACCGTGGTCCACACAGGCAGCCACCAGGCGCTCAATCTCAGGGAGTGCTGTGCCCGACGTGCCAAAGAACCACGTGCGCCTGGAGCCGGTTGTGTCGCGAAACGAAGCGACGGTCCCAATGACGTCGATGCGTTCTTTCAGTGTCAAACTCGCCCCTTCACCCACACTGCCGCAGGTAAGGTAACCGTCAACGTAGGGGTCAATGTACGCCAACAGACTCCGTAAGCTGTCATGGTCGACCGCGCCGTCACGCATAGGCGTGGCAATAGTGGGAATGTTGCCCGCGAGGTCAGCGTATTGTGAGGCAGGAGCAGTCAACTGTTGCCCTTCTGTAACGGCTGCGGCTAGAACGGAGAGATGAGTGCTTCTATGGTATCGTATGCATACTACGTGTCAACGAAGTCGGAAGGTGAGGCGAACATGACGAGTGCGGCACAAGCAACGAGCGCAATGGCTGCTCCGACCCGGGGCAAACCCCTGACGATCGATGACCTCGATACACCGGCCATGGTCGTGGACATGGACAAGCTGCAGGCGAACATCAATGAACTGCAGGCGTACTGCGACGCCCACGGCCTGAATAACCGCCCCCACATCAAGACCCACAAAGTCACCTACATCGCCAAGATGCAGCTCGACGCCGGCGCCACCGGCATTGCGTGCCAGAAGCTGGGCGAGGTCGAGGTGATGGTGGAGGCTGGCATCACCGGCGACATCATGCTTTGCTACAACGTGATGGGCGCGCAGAAGCTCGAGCGCCTGCGGGCGGTATCGCAGCTTACGGACATTACTCTCACCGTCGATTCGGAATACACTGCCCGCGGCATTTCCGCCTACGCCGATCCCAATCATCCCATAAACCTCGTTGTCGAGCTTGCCATGCCCAATTTCGAGCGCACGGGCGTGCCGACTCAAGAGGACGCGCTGGCGCTCGCGAAAGTCATCGATAAGCTGCCCGGTGTGCACTTTCGCGGACTGATGGTGTATCCGTCCACGAAGCCCGAGCAGCAAAATAAGACAGTCGCGGCGCGCGAGCACTTCGAGCGCAATGGCATGCCGGTTAAGATCGTGAGCGGCGGCGGGTCGGTGGACTTCCACGACCTGCATCGCATCCCTCACGCAACCGAGGTGCGCGTCGGGACGTTCAACTACGGCGACCGCAACACTGTTGGCAACGGCGTGATGACCTACGAACAGTGCGCTCAGCGCTTTATCTGCACGGTGGTAAGCAAGCCGACGCCGGAGCGCGTCATTCTCGACGGCGGCACCAAGACCTTTACGAGCGACATGCCGCAGGTGGGCGATCCGCGCAGCACGTTCTGCCACATCATCGAGTACCCGGAGGCCCGCATGTTCGCGCAATCTGAGGAACACGGCCATGTGGACGTAAGCCTCTGCGCACGCACGCCGGAGATCGGCGAACGCGTGTCCGTGATCCCTAATCACGCCTGCGGCGCAACGAACAACTTTGATGAAGTCGTAATGCACCGCAACGGCGAGGTGGTTGCCATCTGGCCGATCTGGGCGCGGGGCAAGATTCGCTAGCTGAATCCGTCACTCCGGCGGAAGCCGGAGTCCAGGGTACGCGGATAAGATGGATTCCCGCGAAAGCGAGAGTGACCGCTGCCCTGCTCAGGCCGCTCAAGGGAATAAGAATTGAACCCCCGCGTTCGTGCTGAGCACTTCGGCAAGCCCAGTACAGGCTTGTTGAAGCGTGAAAGGAGAGAGGAGTGGCGAAGTCGGTCAATCGCCTCCCGCCGTTCACTCTTCGACCCTTCGACAAGCTCAGGACAGGCAGGCTCTGAGCCTGCCCCGTACCGGGTACGGGGGCGAACGGTATGATAGCCTGTTTTCATGATAGTGACGGATTGACAGCCAACTACACGTACATTCCCCGCGCAACGAGAACTATATTTGGCACAGAAGGAAAGTAGCGGCACATGGTCGTAGATAAGAACGTCGCCTATCCCGGTGGGTGGTATCCGCACCACAACGATCAAGACCTGGAAGAGATCAAGGCCGCAGGCTGCACCTCGATCAATATGACCTTGAACGAGAGCGACTGGTACGTCTTCCGGGCGGCCCGCGAACGCATCGTGGAGAAAGCACGGGAGTTGGGTCTCAAGGTCTATCTGAACTGGCACGGCTTTGGCGCGTTTGCTTCCTACATCCAGTCGACGCGCTATCTCCTGGAAAACCCGTCGGCCGCGCAGTATTTCTCAAATGGCGTCCGGTCCGCCGAGGCCATGGCGTGTCCGAACAACCCGGAATTTGCCGCATGGATGGAGGAGCGTGCGCGGGAGATCATCGCGCACTTTGCGCCGGACGGTGTCTTCTGGGACGAGCCGCACTTTTCCAGCGATAGCAACTTTCCTAACGTGTGGGCGTGCCGTTGTTCCTCCTGCCAGGAAGGCTTTTCGCGGCGCTTCCGGCGGGCGATGCCAATTCAACTCGACGCCGATGTGCGCCAGTTTCGGCAAGACTCCCTGCTGGTCTTCCTGACCAGACTCATTCGTGCCAGCAAGGAGGTTGGCGGCGGTGAGAACGTGCTTTGTCTCATGCCCTTGGACGAAAGTGGAAACCACCCGTCCTCCTGTCCCGGCTGGTACGGTGTTGACGATTGGGAGCCCTTTGTCGCGGTGCCCGAAGTGGACGTCTTTTCCACCGACCCGTACTGGATCCACCGCCACGGCGGCGACTGGGAGTACTTTACTCAGAACACCCAGAAGGCCATTGACTTGTCTCACAAATACGACAAGCCCTGCCAGATCTGGGTGCAATCAATCTGGATTCCGCCGAACAGAGAGCCCGACGTGAAGCGCAGCCTGCTGGCGGCGGCGGAGATGGGGGCGGACATGCTCGCCGTATGGTCGTTCCTCGGCGAGCCGGGCGGCACGCTCTACGACTGGGGCGGCGATCCGGCTCTGGCATGGCAGAACGTGGTCGAGGCGTATCAGCAAGTGTAGGGGTATGTTTACATGGTGATGTCTGGACAAGAAACGTTCACCCTTCGACAGGCTCAGGGCGAACGTTTCTTGTGCAGAAGCGGCGATTCGCAATTGAAACCGTTCAGGCTTCGACAGGCCTGTGCTGATCTTGTCGCAGCACTCAGCACGAACGGTTCTCATTGGCGTCGAAGAGACCACTTAGAAAGACAGTAGGCAGGCCCTAAGGAGAAGTCGCCGTGCCGGCAACGCAACCAAACATCCTCCTCATCACCACCGACCAGCAGCGCTATGATGCTTCCGGCGGTGCGGGTCCGTCCTTTCTCCGCACGCCGCACTTCGACCGCTTGCGCCACGAAGGAATTACGTTCACCAGCGGCTATTCGGATGATCCGGTCTGCGTGCCCTCGCGCATGGGCATCATGACCGGCAAGCAGGTGTTTACCCATGGCATGAGCGGCAACGGCATCACCTCGAAGATACTGGGTCGAGAAGGCACGCTGCCGTGGTATCTGCGCGAACTGGGCTATCAGACGATCGCCATCGGCAAAATGCACTTTGGGCCGGAGCGGGCGCGGCACGGTTTCGATGAGATGATCCTGCCCGACGACTACTACCGCGAGATGCGCCATTCGGGCAATGACTTCCAGCCCATGCGGCACGGCCTCGGCCAGAATGAGCTTTACCCGGGTATGGCCACGGTGCCGGAAGCGCTCACCTTGACCTCGTGGATTGCCGAGCAATGTATGAATTACATACACTTTCGCCGCGATCCGTCGGTGCCATTCTTTCTCTGGTGTTCTTTTACAAAGCCGCATCCGCCGTTTGATCCACCCGAACCCTACTACTCGATGTATCGCCAAGAGGCTGTTCCCGATCCGGTCATCGGTGACTGGCGGGAAACAGAGGAGTGCCCGCCGGCTTTTGCCAAGCAGCAGAAGCGCCGCACGTACGACCTTCTATCGCCGGAGGTTATTCGTGAGGCGCGCTCAGCGTACTACGGTTTGATTACGCAGATTGACTACAACATGGCGCGCGTCTACAGCGCCTTGGAAGACCTGGCGCTCTATCACGAGTCACTCATCGTCTATACTTCCGATCACGGCGAGTTTCTGGGCGACCACCGCGCGGGCGCCAAGAGCCACTTTCACGAGCCGTCGGCGCACGTGCCCTTTGCTATGCGCCTGCCAAGTAGCTGGGACAACCGTTGCCACGGTACGCAGGTGTCGTCGCCGGTCACCCATGCCGACATACTGCCCACGCTGCTAAAAGCGGCGGGAGGCGAACCACCGGCTGACACCGACGGCCAAGATCTCGTCGCCGTGGCGCGGGGCGAGCATGAATCGCCGCGAAAGTACCTGGAAGGCATGAACGGCCCGGGGCCCACCGGCAAGGACTTGCACCTGGGCTGTGTCTATCTGGCGCTTACGGACGGCCGTTGGAAGTATATGTACTATCCCGAGGGTCCCGCCGAGCTGCTCTTTGACTTGGAGGCGGATCCGCAAGAAGCGCGGAACCTTGCCTACGAGCGTAGCGCCGCCGCCAAGAAAGAAGAGCTGCGGGATGAGCTTGTACGCCGGCAACGGGCCCGCGGCGGGAAGTATCTGGATGACGACGACCTGCCGGTGCGGGATGCAGTGCACGTGCCCGATGCCGACATGCGCAACCAGAACCAACCCGGCGCGCATACTGAGTACTGGCAGATTGACGTAAGGCATTAGGCGCCACGTTTCTCCGGCCAAAGCCGGAGTCCAGTGAATCCGAGGAGTGGGATTCCGGCCCCATATCAAGCACGGGGCAGGCTCTTCGCCGTAATGACGGACTATGCGATCCTCATTCTATGAGACAGAAAACAGCATTCGAATCCCAGTAGCCGCCAATTCAACACGCCGGATTGTTTCCGTCGCCAATTGAATGTGCACGATAGTTTGAAAGTTCACTAATGTTAACGAGAGTACGGGCCGCAGCTTCCAACCTAGGCGTGGGCCTCAGAGCCATTGGCCGCACGCGCCGAACTGAGCTTGCACCCATCGAAGTCGATATGCGGGGCAAAGTCTGTGCGGTCACCGGCGCAAACTCCGGCATTGGCAAGGAGACTGCCCTCGCTTTGGCGCGCATGGGGGCAACGGTGGTGCTGGTGTGCCGGAACGAGGGACGCGGGACTGCCGCGCAGGAAGACATAAAGGCGCAAACGGGTAACGATGTCGTTTCGCTGATTGTGGCCGATTTCAGTTCGCAACAGCAGGTGCGCGAGGCGGCCGCGGCCATTCAGGAGAAGTGTGACCGGCTCGGCGTGGCGGGCAACAACGCGGGTGTAACACCTTGGGAGCGGCGTGAGACAGCCGAGAACGGCCTGGAGCTCGTCTTCGCGGTCAATCACCTCGCGCCGTTCTTGCTCACCAACCTTCTGCTCGACCGCCTCAAGGCCACCGCGCCGGCGCGGGTTGTAACTGTCAGTTCCGGGGCGCACCGGCGGGTCTCGCTCAACTTCGACGATCTGCAGAACGAGCAGCGCTACGTGCCTTTTGACGTGTACAGCCAATCGAAGCTCGCAAACGTCTACTTCACGTACGAATTGGCGCGGCGTTTGGAGGGAACCGGCGTGACCGCCAACTGCCTCCATCCGGGTGTAGTTTCGACCGCTCTCTTCCGCCACTTGCCGCCGTTGCTCGGTTTTGCGGTCAAGCTGGCGCGTCCCTTGCTGCTCACTCCCGCCCAGGGAGCGGACACGGCAATCTATTTGGCTGCTTCTCCTGATGTTGCCGATGTAAGCGGACGCTATTTCGAACGACGCGAAGCGGTGGAGTCGTCGCCGATTTCGCACGACGTGGAGTCAGCGCGGCGGCTGTGGGAGGTGAGCGAGGCGTTGACGGTACATACTGATGGCGGAAAGGCATAAGCTGTCCAGGTATGCTTGAAGCTTGAGATTGCAGCACGCATAAGAGCAGCAGACAGTCCATCGGTGAACCGCTTGGCAGCGAGGCAGTAATTGACCCGGGCAGTCTGCCGATGCAGGTGTTCGTCCTTGACGGCCAAGAGGCGGGAGACAAGCCCTAATGTTGTCGCATTAAAGCATGATGGCGAAAGACACCGCGCCTCACATTCCCGGTAGCGCAGGCCCTTCGACAGAGCCTGTGCTGAGCCTGCCGCAGTGCTCAGGACACGCCCTTCGACAGGCTCAGGACACGTTTGCAACCCCGTATCGAGTACGGGGCAGGCTCTGCGTTCTTGTAAGGTCAATCCTTTGCGTGCCTGTTTCTCTTTGCTCTGGCGGGGGAGAAGCCCCCGCGCTACGATTCAAGAGAAAGTGGAGATCAGTGTCGATCGCTGCCGTAATCAACAGAGAGGAAGGCTGGTGTTACTCCTGAGGCGATTTGTGCATGTAGTACGCGGCGCTCTGCTTGCTGTTGCTTCTTGGGGCCGCAGCGTGCGGCAGGGTGGAACTTCGTACCCAGACACCATCCGCGGCAGACGCGGAGGCTGTTACTCCTTTGAAGATCGGATTGCTGATGAGCCTCGGGGAAGGAGTGTCCGACCGGGACTTGGTACGGCGACGGTCTTTCGAATTAGCCATCAAGCACATAAACGCCGCCGGTGGGGTGTTTGGCCGCCCGGTGGAGGTGGCGATTGCGGATTCCACCCTCGATCCGGAAGTCGCGGTTAAGGAGGCGCGGTGCTTGGTGGAGGTTGAGGGCGTCCACGCGATAGTCGGCCCCGGCACCAGCGCGAACACGCTCCCGGTGGCGGAGAGCGTTGCCGGACCGGTGGGCATTCCGTTCATCAGCCCCTCTGCCACCTCTCCTCTCGTGACGTCGGTGGTGGACAACGATTTTCTCTTCCGCGTGGCTCTTTCCGATACGGCCCAAGGCCCCGTGCTGGCACGCGTCACGCGGGAACGCGGCTTCACCAACGTTGGTGTCATCTACCGCGATGACGCCTGGGGGCAGGGGTTGGCGGCTGCTTTTGCCGCCGCCTGGGAGGGGGAGGCCACGGTAGTTGCGGTTGACCCTAACCAGGCTTCTTTTCTCCCCGCGCTGCGTCGGACCGCCAGGGCGGGCGCGCAGGCGCTCGTCGTCATCACCTTTGGGGATGAGGGCATAATCATCGTCCGGGAGGCAATCGCGCATGGCCTCTACGACCAGTTCACTTTCGGCGACTCCCTGAAGAGCCCCAGAGTGGTGGAGGAGATCGGCGGCGAACACCTCGGCGGCATGTACGGCACGGCAGGCACGTCCGACCCCGCGAGCGTCTCCAAGGCGGCGTGGGAGGAGGCATACGCCGCCGAGTATGGGGCGGCGACAGAATATGGTTACGTTAAGGAGACGTACGACGCCACCATTGCCCTGGCGTTCGCGGCTCAGGCTGCCGGCAGCGTGGATGGCGCCGCCATTCGCGACCGGTTGCGCGCCATCGGCAGCGGGCCGGGTGTGGTTGTGACTGCCGGAGTGGAGAGTATTGCCGCCGGGCTGCAGGTGTTGGCGGAAGGCGGGGACATCGACTATGATGGCGCGGCAACGACGCTGGACTGGGACGAAAACGGGGATTTGCAGCGGGGTCACATTGGCATCTGGCGCTTTACGGCAGACGAGGGAATTGAGGAAGTAGAAGTAGTGCCTTTTGAAGCGCCTGCGCAGAAGTAATGCACTCCTCCGCAGCGTGCTTCTTGGCAGTCAAGTCGACAGATTCCAGTCGGCGTGGGTATGCAAGAGTGCCAAGCAAGACGATGGCAGGCTTCAGCGGGATGAGTAGGATTGGACTCACATCGTGCAGATGTGTGAAGCGTCGTACGCACTCGCGCCCAACGCGGTTCCCAATCTGTCATTCTGAGGAGCCCTTCGGCAGGCTCAGGATAAACTCCGCGACGAAGAATCTAAAGTGCGGGAGATTCTAGGAACTCTCTGAGCAAGTCTTGGGCATAGTATCATAGCAAGAAAGGGGTGCGTGGAAGGGAGATAGGTCATGGAGCAGCCGACGTTTGCCGACTTGG